>CAIVQM010000311.1 GCA_903908025.1 uncultured bacterium | reverse complement strand
CGCCGGCGACACCATCACCGGCCGCAGCGATCGAGTCGCGCCCCGTCGCCGCCACAGCTGCCAGTTCCGCGTCGAGGGCGGCCCGGCTCTCGTCCGTCAGCTCCCCCTCGGCCTGGTAGCGGGCAAGGATCTCCTCGACGTTGGTCTGCAGATCGCCCATCGCGGTCTCCGAGGCCTCGATCCGGGTCAGCAGCGTGCGCATCTCGTAGTTGCGGGCCGCCCAGTCGCTGACGAGGGTGCCGACCAGGACGAGCGTCACCAGGAAGGCGAGCGCACCCGCCACGTATGGGATCCACCGTCGCGGTCGACGAGCTGGCGCTGGCGCTGTCGGGCTGACTGGGTCACTCATCGGGCCATTGTCCACCACGCTTCCCGAGTCCGTCGCCAGCGGCCTGACGCAGCGACCACCCTTGGCTAGCGTGTGCCCCGTGACGACGACCGAGCCTGACGCCTCGTGGCAGGAGCGCTACCGCGCCCTGCAGTCCACGCTGCTCGCGCAGTACGGGTCGATCCCCGTCGGGGCGCCCGTCCGCCTGGCCAAGCGCACCTCGAACCTGTTCCGCCCACGCGATGCCGTGAGCAGCCCGGGGCTCGACGTCGCCGCCTTCGATGGCGTCCTGCATGTCGACCCCGATGCCCGCACGGCGGAGGTGCTCGGCATGACGACCTACGAGCACCTCGTCGACGCCACCCTCCCGCACGGCCTCATGCCGATGTGCGTTCCGCAACTGCGCACCATCACCCTGGGCGGTGCCGTAACCGGGCTCGGGATCGAGAGCGCGAGCTTCCGCAACGGCACGCCACACGAGTCGGTGATCGAGATGGACATCCTCACCGGGGCGGGCGAGATCCTCACGGTCAGTGGTGCGGCCGACGATCCACACCGCGACCTGTTCTACGGCTTCCCGAACTCCTACGGGTCACTCGGCTACGCCCTTCGGCTGCGCATCGAACTCGAACCGACGCGCCCGTTCGTGCTGCTTCGCCATGTCCGGTTCGCAACTGCCGAGGCCCTCACCGAAGCAATGACGGCGATCGCCGCAGCCCGGGAGTTCGAGGGCCGCCAGGTCGACTTCCTGGACGGCACGGTCTTCTCCCCTGATGAGCAGTACCTGACCATCGGGACGATGGTCGACGCGCTGCCCGCCGGAATGACGCCCAGTGACTACACGGGGATGGGCATCTACTACCGCTCCATCCAGTCCCGGACGATCGATGCCCTGACCATCCACGACTACCTGTGGCGCTGGGACACCGACTGGTTCTGGTGCTCCCGCGCCTTCGGTGCGCAGAACCCGACCCTGCGGCGCCTGTGGCCGAAGAGCCGCCTGCGCAGTGACGTCTACTGGAAGCTCGTCGCCCTCGACCGCCGCTACACCCTGTCGGCGCGAGCAGCGCGGCTGCGCGGCAAGCCGGCTCGGGAGGCGGTCGTCCAGGACATCGAGGTCCCCGCCGATCGCCTCGTCGAGTTCCTCGACTTCTTCCACCGGGAGGTCGGAATCCAGCCGGTGTGGGTCTGCCCCCTGCGGCAGCGCGACCCGGCGGCCCGTTGGCCGCTCTACGAGTTTGATCCCCAGACGCTCTACGTCAACGTCGGCTTCTGGTCGACGGTCCCCCTGCCGGCAGGCACGGACCCTGACGAGGGCACTGTCAACCGGCGAATCGAGGAGGTCGTCACCGGCCTCGACGGCCGCAAGTCTCTCTACTCCACCGCCTTCTACGACCGGGCGGACTTCCGGGAAATCTATGGCGGAGTCGAGTACGACCGGCTCAAGACGGTCTACGATTCTCAGGGTCGATTGCGCGGCCTCTACGAGAAGGTCGTTGAACGGCAGTAGACGGTGAGGAGGCGCTGCAGTGAATCTGGGTGAGGTGTTCTCGCTTGTGGTCCCGGCCGAGCGGGGCGTCGGGTTCCGGGCATACGACGGGTCGTCCGCCGGTCCCGTCGATGCCGAGGTCATCATCGACGTCCGCAGCCCCCGAGCAGTCCAGTACCTCGCCTCAGCCCCCTCGCAGCTCGGCCTCGCCCGTGCCTACGTCTCCGGCGACCTCGAGATCATCGGCGACCCCTACACGGCACTGAGCCGGCTCTACCCGCTGCCGCTCGACCACCTGACATGGGCCGACAAGGCCCGGCTCGCACGGCAGTTCGCACCGTATGCGATCAAGCGCCCCTCACCACCCCCACAGGAACGGCAGCTCAGCGGCCGGCGGCACTCCAAGGGACGCGACGCCGATGCCATCCATCACCACTACGACGTCAGCAATCGCTTCTACTCCTGGGTGCTCGGCCCGTCGATGGCCTACACGTGTGCCGTGTTCCCGACGGCCGATGCGTCGCTCGAGACCGCGCAGGAGGAGAAGTTCGACCTGGTCTGCCGCAAGCTTGGCCTCAAGCCGGGCATGCGTCTGCTCGACGTCGGCTGCGGCTGGGGCGGCATGGTCATGCACGCCGTCAAGCACTACGGCGTGATCGCGGTCGGCGTGACCCTCTCCGAGCAGCAGGCCCAGTACGGGCAGGAGAGCATCGAGCAGGCCGGGCTCACGAGCCAGGCCCAGATCCGCTTCTGCGACTACCGCGATGTTCCGGAATCCAGCTTCGATGCCATCTCCTCCATCGGGCTGACCGAGCACATCGGACGGGCGAACTACCCCTCCTACTTCTCCTTCCTCTACGGCAAGCTCCGCCCCGAGGGCCGGCTGCTCAACCACACGATCACCCGGCCGCATGACGGCTGGGTCAGCCACCTGCGCAAGTCGTTCATCAACCGCTACGTGTTCCCGGACGGCGAGCTCTCCGGCCCGAGCCAGGTCATGACGGCGATGAACTCCGCTGGCTTCGAGATCCGCCACGAGGAGAACCTGCGCGAGCACTATGCACTCACCCTCAAGCACTGGTGCCAGAACCTCGAGGAGCACTGGGACGAGGCCGTCGCTGAGGCAGGGCTCGGCACGGCCCGCGTGTGGCGGCTGTACATGGCGGCATCGCGACTGGGCTTCGACATCGACATGATCCAGTTGCACCAGATGCTCGGGGTCAAGCTGGGGCCCGGTGGCGCGAGCGGCATGCCGCTGCGCCCCGACTTCAGCACCAAGCCCGTGCACGCCTGAATTCACGTCGTCGGAATTCACGACATCAAGTGATCGTCCCTTTCGGCGGGATACATCCGCGCGTTTCCTAGGACTTAGGTCCCTACTTTCGCTTTTTGTTCACGAACGCACGTCATCGGCCGAAAGTCGCTGGCAGCATGCGCGCACCGAGGTGCTCCCGCACCCAACCACCGTTCGCCTTGCCGGAGGTGCGATGTGACTATGACTCCCGATGTACGCGTGAGCGATGACGCTCTCGACGCGATGCTCGCCGACCCTGAGATCCGCCAGTCCCTGGCCGTGCTCGTGGCAAACGCCCCAACGCTGGCGGCTCTCGCCGCGATGGGCACTGCGCTGCTCCAGCGTGGCCCGGAGATCACCGACAACATCAACTCGACCGTGCAGAGCCTGCGCGGCACCGAGGGCGGCCAGAAGGCCGGACAGGTCGGCGCCGCTGTGAGCGCCCTGGCCCAGCTGGCACCCGTCGCCGAGACGCTCGCCACCCGCACCGACACCGTGCAGGGGCTGCTCGACTCGGCCATCCTCCGCCCGGAGATCGTCCAGGTCGTCGGCACATTCGGCGAGGCCGCCCTCGAAGCCGACAAGCGCACCCGCGGCAAGCAGGTCGAAGTCGGCAGCATCTTCGCCCTGAACAAGGTCCTCAAGGAGCCCGAGGTCCAGGAGACGCTCGCCTTCTTCGTCGAGTTCGCCCGCGTCTTCGGCAAGCACCAGCGCGAAGGCGCATAGCCCATGCACGAGCTCTCCGTCGCGCACGCCGTGGTCTCCACGGTGCTTGACGCCCTGCCCTCACCCGATACCCGGGTGCTGCAGGTGCGGCTGCGCGTCGGCGAGCTGTCCGGCCTGGTTCCACAGGCGTTGGAGTTCGCCTACGACGTCGCGGCCCAGGGCACGCCACTCGCCGATGCCGTCCTCGTGATCGAGCGCAGTCCGATCATCATCGCCTGCACCACGTGCGGCGACCAGCCCATCGCATCGGCCACCGACTTCCGATGTCCGGTGTGTGGCGAGCCGTGCGGCGACGTCGTGGGCGGCAAGGAACTCGAAATCCTCGACATCACCCTCGACGACACCGCGCTCGCCAACGCTGACCTGGTCGGTGCGTGAGCCATGACCACCCGCATCGTCGACCTGCGCAAGGGCATCCTGGAGAAGAACGACCTCCTGGCCCAGTCGCTGCGCGGTCGGTTCACCGATGCAGGCGTGCGCGTGAGCAACTGGGTGTCGAGCCCCGGTAGCGGTAAGACGGCGCTGCTCGAGGCGCTGCTCACCACGGCTGTCGAGCGGGGCATCTCAGCAGCGGCACTCGTCGGCGACTGCGCCACCGACAACGACGCCATCCGGCTCGCCCGCAGCGGAGCCCCGGTGCGGCAGATCGTCACCGAGAGCATGTGCCATCTCGAGTCCGAGATGATCTCGACGTACCTCGAGGGCTGGGACCTCGCCACGATCGACCTACTGGTGGTCGAGAACGTCGGCAACCTGGTCTGCCCCACCGCCTACGACCTCGGTGAGGACACCCGAGTCGCCCTGATCAGCGTCACCGAGGGCGAGGACAAGCCCCTGAAGTACCCACAGTTGTTCCACTCCGCAGATGTCATCGTCATCACGAAGACCGACATCGCCGCGGCCGTGGAATGGGATCGCGACGCAGCACTGGCCGCGATCCGCTCAGTTAACCCGGCCGCACCAATCATTGAAACGTCAGCACGAACCGGTGATGGCGTGCTCGACCTGCTCGACCTTCTTACTGATCTCACACTGACCCACTCGACACAACTGCAGGAGGCACCGTGACATCCGTGCTCTGGTTCCAAGGGGGAGCTTGCTCCGGGAACACAATGTCGTTCATCAACGCTGCGGAGCCTTCCGTCGTTGACCTGATCGTCGACTACGGCCTGGAGATCGTCTATCACCCGACTCTCTCGATGGAGATCGGCAAGACGGCCCAGGACCTCTTCTGGTCCTACGCCAAGGGCGAGAAGGAGATCGACATCTTCGTGTACGAGGGCAGCGTGATCGAGGGCCCCAACGGCACGGGCCGCTACGACATGTTCGCCGGTCGGCCGATGAAGGACTGGGTGGACGACATCGCACCCAAGGCCGGCATCGTCGTCGCCATCGGCGACTGCGCGACATGGGGTGGCCTGCCGGCCGTCCCGCCGAACCCGTCTGACTCGCGCGGCCTGCAGTTCGACCGTGGCGGCAAGCGCGGCGGTCACCTCGGCCCGGACTTCGTCAGCAAGCTCGGCCTGCCGGTCATCAACATCCCCGGCTGCCCCGCCCACCCCGACTGGATCTCGCAGATCATCGTCGCCCTGGCGGCTGGCCGAGTCGGCGACCTCGCCCTCGACGATTTGCAGCGGCCCACGACGTTCTTCACGTCGTTCACGCAGACCGGCTGCACCCGCGTGCAGTTCTACGCGTACAAGCAGGATCCGCCGAGCTTCGGCCAGGGCATGCGCACCGGCTGCCTGTTCTACGAATTCGGCTGCCGTGGCCCGATGACCCACTCGCCGTGCAACCGGATCCTGTGGAACCGGCAGTCGTCCAAGACGCGCGCCGGCCACCCCTGCACCGGGTGCACCGAGCCGGGCTGGCCCTTCGGCGACCTCGAGAAGGACACCGTCTTCAAGACGCAGAAGGTCGCGGGAGTCATCCCCAAGGACGAGCCCGCTGGCATGGATGCCGGCTCGTACATGGCGCTCGCGGGCCTTTCCCGCGCCGTCGCACCGAAGTGGTCCAAGGAAGACATGTTCGTCGTCTGACGAACCCCTACGAACTCATAGGAGACAACGCACATGACAACCATGGACCTCCATGTCAGCCCGCTCGGCCAGGTCGAGGGAGACCTCGACGTCAAGGTGACCATCACCGACGGCGTCGTGACCAACGCCTGGACCGAGGCCGCGATGTTCCGCGGCTTCGAGATCATCCTGCGCGGCAAGGATCCGCAGGCGGGGCTCATCATGACCCCGCGCATCTGCGGCATCTGCGGCGGCAGCCACCTCTACAAGGCCTGCTACGCACTCGACACAGCGTGGGGCACCTACGTGCCGAAGAACGCCACGCTGGTGCGCAACCTGGGCCAGATCACCGAGACGCTGCAGAGCGTGCCGCGCTACTTCTACGCGATCATGGGGCCTGACCTCACGGCTGCGCAGTACGCGGGAGCGCCGTCCTACGCGGAGGCCGCTCGCCGGTTCGCCCCGTACGTCGGCACCAGCTACCAGAAGGGCGTCACGCTCTCCCAGCTTCCGGTCGAGGTCTACGCGATCTTCGGCGGGCAGTGGCCGCACTCGTCCTTCATGATCCCCGGTGGCGTCATGTGTGCGCCGACCCTGTCGGACATCACGCGCTCACACGCGATCCTGGATCACTGGGCACGTGAGTGGCTCGAGGGCCTGTGGCTCGGCTGCTCGGTCGACCGCTACCTCGAGATCAAGACGTGGGACGACTTCACCGCGTGGATGGACGAGAACGAGTCGCAGCACAACAGTGATCTCGCCTTCTTCACCCGCTACGCGCAGGAGATCGGCCTCGACAAGTACGGCGAGGGCTACGGGAACTTCCTGGCCACCGGTACGTTCCTTGATCCCGAGCTCTACCAGAACCCCACGGTTGAGGGCCGCAACGCAGCCCTGCAGTCGCGGTCGGGCATCTACGCCAACGGCCAGTACTTCGACTTCGATCAGATGCGCGTCTCCGAGGACATCACGCACTCCTTCTTCCGCGGCACCGGCTCACGCCACCCGTGGGAGGGCGTGACGGATCCGATCGATCCGGCCGATGGCGCAGCGCAGGACAAGTACACGTGGGCCAAGGCACCTCGCTACGACGTGCCCGGCATGGGCTACGTCCCCCTCGAGGTCGGCTCGCTGGCGCGCCAGATCATGGCGAACCGTCCCGATGCCGCTCCTCATCAGGACTCGGACCCGTTCGTCGCCGACATGATCAGCAAGATGGGGGTCAACGTCCTGACCCGTGTCCTCGCTCGTGTCCACGAGGAGGCGAAGTACTTCAAGCTCGCCAAGAAGTGGCTCACGGAGATCGACCTGCATGGCGACTTCTACGTCAAGCCGGAGGAGAAGCAGTCGGGCAAGGGCTTCGGCTCCACCGAGGCGGCCCGCGGTGCACTGTCCGACTGGATCGTCATCGAGGACGGCAAGATCGCCAACTACCAGGTGATCACGCCAACCGCATGGAACATCGGACCGCGCGACGGTGACGAGAACCATGGCCCGATGGAGAAGGCGTTCATCGGCACCCCGGTCGAGAACCCGGACTTCCCGGTCGAACTGGCGCAGGTCGCGCACAGCTACGACTCCTGTCTGGTCTGCACCGTGCACGCCTACGACGGCAAGACCGGCCGCGAGCTGGCGAAGTACCGGATGGGCGGGGGCTGACCGGCCGCACGACCTGCAAGGACTCGGGACCCCGGTGCGCAAGCACCGGGGTCCCGGCACTCCCGCGATTGGTAGGAAGGCCCCTCATGCTGACTCCCCCGCCCACCGACACCGTCATCGTCGGCTGCGGCAACCTGCTGCGCGGCGACGACGCGGCGGGGCCGATCCTGGTGCGGGTGCTGGCCGAGCGGGAGTTGCCACCGGGGGTACGGCTGATCGACGGTGGCACGGCCGGCATGGACGTCGCCTTCGCCATGCGCGGCGCCCGCCGGGTGATCGTCGTCGACGCATCGCGCATCGGCGTCGAGCCCGGCACGATCCATCGGGTTCCGGGTGAGGAACTCACCGACCTCACCCCACCCGAGGGCAACCTCCACCGGTTCCGCTGGGACCAGGCCCT
>CAIVQM010000310.1 GCA_903908025.1 uncultured bacterium | reverse complement strand
CCTGGCGTGGCTGGCGCCGTCGTTCGCTGACCGTGGGTCGACCGAAGCCGACGCTGGCCTGCTCCTCGGACTGTTCACGGCCACTCAGGTAGTCGGTGCCCTCGTCATGCCTGCCGTGGCCGAACGCGTACCTGCGCGGCGGACGGTCTATGCGGTCACCCTGAGCGTTTCCGTCCTCAGCCTGCTAGCCATCGGGTGGGCGCCCGGCGTCCTGCCCGGTGTCGCCGTCGCCGCTTTCGGCGTCACGCTCGGCGCCGGGTTCGCGATGGGCCTCGCACTGCTGAGCGAGTGGGCTGTCGACCCATCAGCCTCGGCACGATTGACGGCAATGGCGTTCTCGGTCACCTACCTGACGGCGAGTTTCGGTCCGCTGGTGGCCGGCGGGCTCATGGACCTGTTCGGCTCCTGGCCATTGACGTTCGCCCTGCTGGCAATCGTGGGCATCGCCCAGTTCGCCACCATCCCCGCCCTTCGGCGCGGCGTACGAATCGAGTAGTTGCTCGAGCAGCTGTCGCTACAGCCGGCAGGCGTGGATGTCGGTGACCAGGATGCCGCGGGCGCCGAGGTCGTAGAGCTCATCCATCACCCGGTGCACATCGGCCGCCGGGACCATCGCACGGACTGCGGACCAGAGCGGATCGTGCAGAGACGAGACGGTCGGTGACTCGATGCCAGGCGTCATCGCGCAGGCCTGCTCGATCTTCTCGGTGAGAATGTCGTAGTCGACGAGGACGTACGAGCGGGCGACCATCACGCCGTGCAACCGGCGCACGAACGTCTCGACTGCCGGGACCTGTGGAGCACCCGAACGACGAATCACGAGCGCCTCCGAGATGAGGATGGGCTCGCCGACGAGTTCGAGACCCGCCTTGCGCAGGGTTGTGCCCGTAGCGACCACATCGGCGACGGCATCAGCGACGCCGAGCGCAACCGCGTTCTCCACCGCGCCGTCGAGCTCGATCACGCGAGCCTCGATGCCCTCGCGGGCGAGGTAGGCCCCGAGGACACCGGCGTAGGAGGTTGCGATGGTCAGGCCGGCGAGATCGGCCGGCTGCTTCGCCCTGCCGATCGGGGCGGCGAGACGGAAGGACGACGGGGCGAACCCGAGAGGCAGGATCTCATCGGCCTGGGCCGCGGAGTCGAGCAGCATGTCGCGCCCGGTGATGCCGAGGTCGAGCGTGCCCTCGCCCACGTAGATCGCGATATCCCGGGGGCGCAGGAAGAAGAACTCGACGTCGTTCTCGGGATCGTGCACGACGAGTTCGCGGGTGCTTGCCGACCGCAGATATCCGGCCTCGGTCAGCATGCTTCTCGCGGGCTCAGCCAGTTGGCCCTTATTGGGGACAGCGACGCGCAGCATTGGTCAGAGCCTGCGGTACACGTCTTCGAGGCTGACCTTGCTGGCCAGCATCAGGCACTGAACGTGGTACAGCAGCTGGGAGATCTCCTCAGCCGCGCGCTCCTTGCCCTCATGCTCAGCAGCCATCCAGACCTCGGCGGCCTCCTCGACGATCTTCTTGCCGATCTCGTGGACGCCCGAGTCCACGAGACGGACGGTCCCGGAGTCCTCGTCACGGTAGGTGGTCTTGCGCAGCAGTTCCGCATACAGCTCATCGAAAGTCTTCACGGCAACACCCTATTGGCGGGCCTCGTCGCGGATGTCACGCAGGGTGATGGCGGTCATGATCGCCGCCAGAGCCGCCTCCGCACCCTTGTCCTCGCTCGATCCCGGCAGCCCGGCACGGTCAAGGGCCTGCGCATCGTCGTCGCACGTCAGCACGCCGAAGCCGATGGGCGTGCGGGTATCGAGGGCAACGCGCGTGAGCCCGTCAGTGGTGGCGTTCGAGACGAACTCGAAGTGCGGCGTGCCCCCACGGATGATCACGCCGAGACAGACCACCGCGTCATAGTGCGGTGACTCGGCACAGGCCTGCGCGACAACGGGCAGTTCGAACGAACCCGCCACCCGGATGAGGGTCGCCTCGGCATTCGCCCCGAGGCAGGCCCGAGCAGCACCGGCGATGAGCCCGTCCATCACGACCTCATGCCAGGAGGCAGCGACGATCGCGACACGCACGCCCTCGCCGTTGACGCCGATCGTGGGTCCTCCCGAGCCGCTCATGCACCCACCTCGGGATCGATGCCCTGCAGATGGCCCATCCGGTCGACCTTGGTCTGCAGATAGACCGCGTTGTGCTCGTTCGGGTGAATCTCGAGCGGGACACGCTCGACGATCGTGAGCCCATAGCCCTCGAGTCCCGCCCGCTTGGCCGGGTTGTTCGTCAGCAGTCGCATGCTGTGGATGCCGATATCGGCGAGGATCTGCGCACCGACGCCATAATCACGCGCATCAGCCGGCAGGCCCAGCTCGAGGTTCGCATCGACAGTGTCGCGGCCATCGTCCTGCAACGTGTAGGCGCGCAGCTTGTGGAGCAACCCGATGCCACGGCCCTCATGCCCCTTGACGTACAGGACGACTCCGCGGCCCTCGGCTGCCACGCGCCGAAGTGACGCATGCAGTTGCGGGCCACAGTCGCAGCGGAAGGATCCGAAGACGTCGCCGGTGAGGCACTCGGAGTGAACGCGGACGAGGATGTTCTCGCCGTCGCCGATCTCCCCGGCAACGAGCGCGATGTGCTCGGAATCATCGCTGTCGCTGCGGTACCCATAGGCCGTGAACTCGCCGAACTCGGTTGGCAGTCTCGTCTTGGCCACCCGCTCCACGAGGCTCTCCGTGCGACGACGAAAGCGGATCAGGTCGGCGATCGAGATCATGACGAGTCCATGCGCGTCGGCGAAGGCCCGGCACTGCGGCGCCCGCATCATGGTGCCGTCGTCGTTGACCAGTTCACACAGGGCGCCGGCGGCTGACAGCCCGGCCATGCGGGCCAGATCGACTGCTGCCTCGGTGTGACCGGCTCGCCGAAGAACACCACCGGGCACAGCGCGAAGGGGCATGACGTGACCTGGACGGGTGAGCTCCCACGGCTCGGTCGCCGAGTCCGACAGGACCTTGATCGTGCGCGCGCGATCGAGTGCGGAGATGCCCGTGGACTCGACATCGCGGGCATCGACGGACACCGCGTATGCCGTGCCCTTGCGGTCCTCGTTCACGGCGGTCATCGGCGGAAGCCCTAGTCGATCGAGATCGTGGCCGCTCATGCCCACGCAGATGTAGCCCGACGTATGGCGGATCATGAAGCCGACCAGCTCGGCGGTCGCGGCACTGGCCGCGAAGATGAGGTCGCCCTCGTTCTCGCGATCCTCATCGTCAACAACCACGATCGCGCGCCCGGCGATCAGGGCCTCGACCGCGGCCTCGACCGAGTCAAGGTGCACGCCATCGGTGCTCGTGGAAGGGGCCCGCAGCGCAGGCGTAACGGGTGCCACGCCGGGTGGGGTCGGCTGGGCCGTCTCGCTGTCGAACAGTTCGTCGGCAGGAATCACGTCAGCCTCCCCTCCATCAGTCGCTCCACATACTTGGCGATCACGTCGACCTCGATATTCACGATGTCGCCAGGCCGGCACGTTCCCAGCGTTGTGTGGGCGAGCGTGGTCGGGATCAGCGAGACCGTGAACGATGCGTCGTCGACCGCGACGACTGTCAACGATACGCCGTCGACCGTTATCGACCCCTTCTCGACGATGTATCGAGCGAGTTCCGCTGGCAGTGCGAAGGTGACCGTCGTCCAGTTGTCGGTGGGGGTGATGTCGCGCACCGAGGCCACGCCGTCGACATGGCCCTGCACGATGTGTCCGCCCAGCCGCGAATCAAGTCGGGCCGCGCGCTCGAGATTGACGGGAGCATCAACGACCAGTTGCCCCAGGGAACTGCGTCGGAGCGTCTCCTGCATCACGTCGGCGGAGAAGGCACCATCGGCCACGTCGACCACGGTGAGGCACACGCCATTGACGGCGATCGAGTCGCCGAGCGCAGCATCGGATGTCACCAGCGGGCCGCGAATGGCGATTCGCGCGGCGTCGCCGAGATCGGCGATCGACATGACCGATCCCCGCTCTTCGACTATCCCGGTGAACACCTACGCCTCCGAACCCTCGTATCGGACGGATCCGACGATGCGTACATCCTCTCCGACGACGCTCACGTCGATGACGTCGACTCCTACCTGCGGGTCGCTGCCCATGCCCGGCAGCGCCACCGGCCCGGATCCGAGCAGCACCGGGGCGAGATACCACTCGATGCGGTCGATGACGTGTGCCGAGAGGAACGCCGCCGCCAGGGTGGGGCCACCTTCGAGCAGGACGTGCCGGATTCCCCGCGAATAGAGGCCGCCGAGCAGGGCCGCTGGATCCGGCTCGTCGATGACCAGAGTCGGAGCAGAATCGTCAAGCACGCGCGCATCCGCTGGGATGGGCCTCGACCCCACGACCACCCGAAGGGGTGCCGGACTGACCGAGTGTCCCGCGATCCGGACGGTGAGCGCCGGGTCGTCGATAAGGACCGTGCCCGTCCCGACGACGATCGCATCAACGTCAGCGCGCAACTGGTGCACCTGCAATCGCGCCGCCGCGCCCGTCAGGGGTGTTGGCCCACCGTCCGGACCGGCAACCCGGCCATCCAGCGAGACGGCCGATTTCCAGGTCACCATCGGACGCCCGATGCGAACCGCGAAGGTCCACGCCGTGTTGAACATGGCGGCATCGTCGGACCGCACGCCACCGATCACGTCGAGGCCCGCTGCCCGCAGCAGCTCCGCGCCCCCACCCGCCTGCGAGGTCGGGTCGGTCTGCGCGAACACCACCCGGGCAACACCCGCGGCCAGCAGCGCCTCGGTGCAGGGACCCGTGCGCCCGGTGTGCGAGCACGGTTCGAGGGTCACGACCGCCGTAGCGCCGCGTGAGTGCTCCCCTGCGTCGCGCAGGGCCATCACCTCGGCATGCGGCGTACCGGCTCCGCGGTGGTACCCGCGGCCCACGACAGAGCCGGACTCGTCGACGATGACGCAGCCCACGCGCGGGTTCTCGCCATGCGGCGCATCCGGCGACTGCGCCAGCTCGATGGCCTCGCCCATGGCGGCGG
>CAIVQM010000309.1 GCA_903908025.1 uncultured bacterium | reverse complement strand
TGGCCGGCCCCGTGGTCCTCGTCGATGCCGGCGCCGCCCCTGATGCCACTCCCGATGTCCTGCGCCAGTTCGCGCTGGCCGGCTGGGCCTATGCCCGCGCGCTCGGCACCGTGGACCCGATCGTCGGCCTGCTCAGTATCGGCAGTGAGGACGGCAAGGGCGACCGCCTGCGCAAGTCCACCCACGACCTGCTCGCGGAATCGCTGCCCGGCATCGGCATCCGCTATGCCGGTCCGGTCGAGGGCAACGATGTGGCCCTGGGCGCCCGCGCCCAGGTGGTCGTCACCGACGGCTTCACCGGCAATGTGCTCCTGAAGGGCATCGAGGGAGCCGTGCGGTGGGCGGCGCATCGCATGGGCGCGGCCTACGGCGATCCCGAGCCGGCCCGCAGGATCGTCCGCGAGACGGCCACGTCCGAGTTCGCGGGTGGCATGCTGCTGGGCGTCAGCGGCGTCACCGTTGTCGGTCACGGGGCAGGGACCCCGGACGAGATCTGCGCCTGCGTTCACCTGGCCGCGCGCGCGGCCCGGATGGATCTGGTTGAGGGCACCCGGTCGGCATTGGCGAAGGTGGTGCGGTCGTGACCTCGGCCATCGAGCACCGCGTGGCGGCCGGCATCGTCGAGGATGCCCTGACCTCGGTCTTCGATCCGGCGGTCGTTCGCGGTCTACGCGAGGACTCTCCGCTGGCCGCCGTGGGCATGATGCCCGCGGATGCCGTGTGCATCGCCGATGCCGTTGCCGTCGCTGCCGAGCGAGTCGGACTCGTGTGCCATCTCGATGATGCAGCGTTCGCGACGGCTCAGTCGGTGGCCGACCTGGTCCGCGCGGTAGAGGCGGCCGCCCGGGCGGAGGTACTGCTGTGAAGACGGACACCAATGAACTGCGCGAGAGCCTCGGCATCGGGATCGGCGTCGACCTGCTGACCCTCGCCCTCACCCATCGTTCCTACGCCTACGAGAACGGCAATCTGCCGACCAACGAGCGGCTGGAGTTCCTGGGCGATTCGGTGCTGGGCATCGTGATCACCGAGACCCTGTACGGGCAGTACCCGGACTGGCCCGAGGGCCAACTCGCGAAACTGCGTGCTGCCGTCGTCAATGCCGGTGCACTCGCCGAGGTTGCCCGCACCCTGGGACTGGGGGAGTACCTGTACCTGGGGCGCGGTGAGGAGACCACCGGCGGGCGCGACAAGTCATCGATCCTCGCCGACACGATGGAGGCGGTGTTCGGGGCCGTGTTCCTTGATTCCGGCATCGACGCCGCGCGGGCCGTGATCCACGGCCTGTTCGATCCGATGATCGAGAAGGCAGCCGAACTGGGTGCCGGACTGGACTGGAAGACCTCCCTGCAGGAGGTGGCTGCGGCCGCCGGGCTGGGCCTGCCGGAGTACCGGGTGACCGACGTGGGGCCGGACCATGCCAAGGAGTTCTCGGCCGAGGCGGTGATCGGGGGTCAGGTCCTCGGTGACGGTGTCGGCCGGTCGAAGAAGGTCGCCGAGCAGCGGGCGGCGGCCACCGCCTACGGCCGGATCCTCGACGACCACCCCGACGTCCGCCCCAGCACCGCGTAGGCCGGTTCCGTGCCTGAACTGCCCGAGGTCGAGGTTGTCCGCGCCGGGGTCCACCGGTGGATAGTCGGGCGCACGGTGGCCGATGTCGAGGTCCTGCACCCGCGGGCGATCCGTCGGCACCCCGAGGGCCCACGTGACTTCGCCGACCGGCTCATCGGGATGACGGTCGTGGGCGCCTCCCGGCGCGGCAAGTACCTGTGGCTGCCGCTGAGTACCGATGGCGAGGCCCCCGAGGCGGCGCTCGTCGGTCACCTGGGCATGAGCGGCCAACTCCTCGTGATCGCGAGCGATGCACCCGACGAGCGGCACCTGCGGGTCCGATTCCGGTTCGCGGACGACGGCCCGGAACTGCGCTTCGTCGACCAGCGCACGTTCGGGGGACTGGCGGTTGCCGAGCTCGTCGACGACGGCGCTGGCGGACACGTGCCGGCCCCTGTCACGCACATCGGCCGCGATCCGCTCGATCCGGCATTCGACGACACGGCTTTCGTGCGGACGGTGCGCTCGAAGCCATCGGAGATCAAGCGGATCCTGCTCGACCAGACCGTCGCGTCCGGCGTGGGGAACATCTATGCCGACGAGGCCCTGTGGCGGGCGAAGGTGCACGGGGCCCGCCCGGGCAGTGGCCTCACCAAAGCGGCGGTGTCGGGCCTGCTCGAAGATGTCCGGGCGGTGATGGCGGAGGCCCTCGCCGAGGGCGGCACCAGCTTCGATGCCCTGTACGTCAACGTGAATGGGGAGAGCGGCTACTTCGACCGCCGACTGGCTGCCTACGGTCAGGAGGGTCGGCCCTGCCCGCGCTGCGGCGCGCCCATCCGGCGCATCTCGTTCATGAACCGGTCGTCGTTCTTCTGCCCTCGCTGCCAGCCCTGGCGCCCGCATGGCTGCGATAGTATTCTTTCAGCATCGGTTCCAGCTGCGAAACCCAGCCCTTCGACGGGCCATCCGTCGGAGCTTCTGTCAGCAAACGGGGCGGCAGGCTGTCATCCTTGCGGGTAAAACCTCTTTGTGTATTTATATACCATTCCAGGGTAT
>CAIVQM010000308.1 GCA_903908025.1 uncultured bacterium | reverse complement strand
TCCATCGCCATGTACTCCTGGGTGCCGGCGAATGAGGAGGAGAGTGCCACGTAGAACGGGTTCGTCAGGATCTGCTGCGCACGCACGGGATCGGCATGACCCTCGACGACCTCGTCGAAGGTGCGCTTCATATCCAGCATCATCGCGAAGAGGGAGCCTGATCCGTCGGGCGCGCAGACCCCCGGCACTTGGCGAGGGGTGTTGTCGAGCGCCGACAGGCCCATCGCCTGCGCCAGGCGTTTGGCTGGGTCGATCGTCAGCACACATACGTCGCGACCCATCTCCGCTGCTCGCAGTCCGAGTGCTGCGGCCGTCGTTGTCTTGCCGACGCCGCCGGAGCCCGTGCACACGATGATGTGGATGGACGGGTCGGCCAGGATGTCGTCGATCCGCAGGCTCGGCGCTTTGGCGAACGTGGTGGGCTTCATCCCATCCCTCCGTCCGCGAGAAGTTCGGCGAGCTCATACAGGCCGCCGAGGTCGACGCCGCCGGTGAGCAACGGCAGTACGAATGTGGGCAGGCCGAGTGAATGGACTCGCTCCATCTCACGCTGCTCGAGAGCGACCCGCTGTGCATGGTCAGAGGCCTCGCGCAGCAGGGCGGGAACGATCGCATCCTCATGGGTCGCTAAACCGCAACGCTCAAGTGAACGTCGGATCGCATCCGCGGGCAGCGTCCCTGCAAGCGCGCTCTCCAACTGGGTCGGTGTCAGAACCGGTGGCCTGGTCATGTTGACGATCACGCCGCCCACCGGCAGGCCCTCAGCGCGAAGCTCAGCGACTCCGTCGATCGTCTCCTGGACGGGCATCTCCTCAAGCAGGGTCACGAGGTGCACCGCGGTGCGCGGTGAGGCGATCACGCGCATGACGAGGTCGGCGTGATTGCGAATTGGCCCCACCTTCGCCAGTCCGGAGATCTCCGAGTTCACGTTGAGGAACTTCGCGATCCGGCCGGTCGGCGGGGCATCAAGGACCACGGCGTCGTACATATCGGCGGCGCCCTTGTCGCGTCGACGCACGACCTCGACGGCCTTGCCGGTGAGCAGGACATCGCGCAGGCCGGGAGCGATCGTCGTAACGAAGTCGACCGCGCCCATCCGCCGCAGTGCCGAACCGGCTCGCTTCAGATTGTAGAACGACTCGAGGTAGTCGAGGAGGGCTTCCTGGGCGTCGACGGCCAGCGCCCACACCTCGCCACCACCTGGCGCGACGGCGACCTTGCGCTCCTCGTACGGCATCGGCGGGGTGTCGAAGAGCTGCGCGATCCCCTGCCGTCCCTCGACTTCGATGAGCAGAGTGCGTCGGCCCTCGCGGGCGAGTGCAAGCGCCAATGCGGCGGCCACCGTGGTCTTCCCGGTACCGCCCTTGCCCGACACGACATGCAGCGCCACGTCGGGCCACAGGCGCGTAGTCATCTATTCAGCCTATTCGGATGTCGGGCCTTAGGCCGTTCCGGCTAATGTCGCCCCATGACCACCTGGGAATACGTGACCGTTCCACTGCTCATCCATGCCACCAAGGCGATCCTCGACACCTGGGGTCAGGACGGCTGGGAGCTCGTGCAGGTCGTTCCCGGCCCCAACCCGGAGAATATGGTGGCGTACCTGAAGCGACCGAGGGAGAACGGCTGATCATGCCTACCGTCGAAGAACGCCTTGCCGCGATGGGGCTCACGGTCCACGAGGTCGTGCCGCCGGTTGCCGCCTACGTCCCGGCGGTCCTCAGTGGCCGCTACGTCTACACCTCCGGGCAGTTGCCGTTCGTCGATGGCGTCCTGGCCGAGACCGGCAAGGTCGGGGCGGGCGTAACGCCGGAGCGCGCTGCGGAACTCGCCGCGATCTGTGCGCTGAACGCGATCGCTGCGGTCAAGTCCGTCGTCAGCCTTGATCGTGTCGCACGAGTCGTGAAGGTCGTGGGCTTCGTTGCGAGCGCCCCGGATTTCACGGGCCAGCCCGGCGTCATCAACGGTGCGAGCAACCTGCTGCTCGAGGCCTTCGGCGAGAAGGGCGCGCACGCGCGCTCGGCGGTCGGCGTGGCGGTGCTGCCGCTCGATTCGCCGGTTGAGGTCGAGATCGTCGTCGAGCTCGCCGAGTAGGTGAAGGTCGAGGTCAGGTCGGCCGCCACGGTGGTCCTGCTGCGTGACAGCGATGCAGGTATCGAGACGTTCGTTATGCGCCGTGCGACCACGATGGCCTTCGCGCCGCGCATGCATGTGTTCCCCGGCGGCCGCGTCGATGGGATCGACGCGCGTGAGCGGGTGGAGTTCGTGTCTGGCGACATCGATGCCCTGGCGCTGCGCGCAAGTACCGATGCTGACGGCGTCCGGGCTCTGTACTCCTGCGCGGTTCGCGAGACCGAGGAGGAGGTGGGCATCGTCATCGCGAGGCGAGACGACGAGGGACGCCTGCTGATCGATCCCGCGCACCTGCCGATCATCGATCATTGGGTCACGCCCGAGACGGAGTCGCACCGCTATGACGTGCGCTTCTTCGCCGCCGTGGTGGCCGACGGACAGGCCAGCCTGACAACGACGGAGGCGGACAGGGCGGCGTGGATCGCGCCGGCCGCTGCTTTGACGGAGTTCGCGGCCGGCCGGATGGCGATGCTCCCCCCGACGGAGTCGGTCCTTCGGAGACTGGCGGAGTTCGAGCGGGCCGCCGATGTAATCACCGATGCGCCGTCTCGACCGGTCGTGCCCCTGCTGCCGAAGCGGTTTGTGGAGGCCGACGGCCGCGTCCATTGGGCAATGGTCAATGACCGCACCGGTGAGGTCCTGGCCGACGACATCACGATGCCGCATACCCGCGAGGTCGACGGCCTGCCGACGGACAGCGAGTCATGAGCGGCCATGTCCTGCCGCTCGCGGGCTCAACGGAGCCATGGGCGGGGGGCGCTGTAACTCCGTCGGCCGTCTGCATCCTCGCGCCGAACCCGTCACCCTGGACGCTCGACGGCACGAACACGTGGCTGCTCTCCGCACCGGGGGGCAACCAGGCGGTCGTCATCGACCCCGGTCCTGCAGATGCCGGACACGCTGCTGCCATCCGTGCAGCGGCGGACGAGCGTGACCTGAGCATCGTCACGGTCCTGCTGACACATGGCCACGTCGACCACTCCGAGGGCGCACGGGCTTTCGCGGAGTCCATCGGGGTGGGGGTCCAGGCACTGGATCCCGAGCACCGGCTCGGAGCCGAGGGGCTGGCGGATGGCGACGTGGTTGCCCTGGGCGACGGGGAGGTCCGGGTCGTTGGCACCCCGGGTCACAGCTCGGACAGCGTGTCGTTCCTGCTTCCGCACGATGGGTCGATCCTCACAGGTGACACGGTTCTCGGACGCGGCACCTCGCTGGTGGCCTGGCCCGATGGTCGGCTGGGCGACTACCTCGACAGTCTGCGGCGTTTGCGCGACCTGACGGCTGCCGCGGATGTGGTGCGCCTGCTGCCCGGTCACGGGCCGGTGCTGGGCGCGCCGGCGATGGTGATCGATGCGTACCTGGCGCACCGCGCCGGGCGTCTCGCGGAGGTCTCGGAGGTCGTCGCGACCGGGGTGACGGATGCCGGGGAGATCGTCGCGATCGTCTACGCCGATGTGCCGCGGGAGGTCTGGCCAGCCGCCGAGCTCACGGTGCGCGCCCAGCTCGACTACCTGGCGGTCCCCCCGACTCGTTGAGTGCGCACCCGTCGCCCTCAAATCGCGGTCCGGGGGGCGACGACTACGCACTCAACGAGTTACGGGGCTCGCTGCGCTCACTCCTCGCTAGCGGGCTCGTGTCGATGTGCCCGCGCTGCGGGGCTCGCTGCGCTCACTCCTCGCTAGCGGGCTCGTGTCGATGCGCCCGCGCTGCGGGGCTCGCTGCGCTCACTCCTCGCTAGCGGGCTCGACGCCCCAGCCGCTCGACGTCCAAGATCATCACCTGACGGGACTCCAGCCGGATCCAGCCGCGCTGGGCGAAGTCGGCAAGGGCCTTGTTGACCGTCTCGCGCGAGGCCCCGACGAGTTGCGCGAGCTCCTCCTGGGTCATGTCATGGGTGACCATCAGGCCCTCGGGCGTGACGGTGCCGAACTTCTCGCCCAGGTCCATGAGTGCCTTGGCGACCCGGCCGGGCACATCCGAGAAGACGAGATCGGCCATCGCCTCATTGGTGCGCCGAAGCCGACGTGCCAGGGCCTGCAGCAGGGCAGCTGCGACCTCGGGGCGTCCGGCGAGCCACGGCTTCAACTGGTCGTGCCCGAGGCCGAGGACCACGGCATCGGTGAGGGCGGTCGCGGTGGAGGTGCGCAGGCCCGGGTCGAAGAGGCTCAGCTCGCCGAACATCTCGCCGGGGCCGAGGACTCCCAGGAGGCTCTCGCGGCCGTCGTTGGAGGTCTGGCCCAGCTTCACCTTGCCGTCGACGATGACGTACATGTGATCGCCCGGCTCACCCTCGATGAACAGCACCTCGCCCTTGGCGAAGTCGGTCTCGGTGAGGGATGCGTGCAGCGCAGCCGCGCCCTCGGCGTCGAGGGCGGCGAACAACGGTGACTGCATAAAGGCGTCGTCCACGACTCCTCCTTTCCTGACGGTTGCTAGGCGCAGTCTGTCGTATCGGCCGTGGCGCGCCGCACCGCAGGTCGCGTTCGGGGCGAGGCGACATACGCTAGCCATATGGCGGTTTCCCGGGTAGCGGTCGCGATTGACGACCCTGCCGCCCTCAGGCGCCGGGCCCGCAAGGTGCTGGCCGTGCTGGGGGAGACCTATCCGGATGCCCATTGCGAGCTCGACTTCGGCACCCCCCTCGAGCTCCTCGCCGCGACCATCCTGAGCGCCCAGTGCACCGATCAGCGTGTCAACAAGGTGACTCCAGTCCTCTTTGCGCGGTACCCGGATGCCGCGTCCTACGCCAGCGCCACCCTCGCCGATCTCGAAGCCCTCATCGCACCGACCGGCTTCTTCCGCCAGAAGGCAAAGACCCTTCGGTCGCTCGGCCAGCAACTGTGCGACCGATACGGCGGTGAGGTGCCCGGCCGGCTCGAGGACCTCGTGACCCTGCCCGGAGTTGGACGCAAGACGGCCAACGTGGTGCTCGGCGATGCCTTCGGCGTTCCCGGCATCACGGTCGACACGCACCTAGGGCGGCTGGCCCGACGATTCGGCTGGAGCACCAACGCCGACCCGGAGAAGGTCGAAGTAGACCTCATGGCGCTGTTCCCGAAGAAGGACTGGACGTTGATGTCGCATCGCGTCATCTGGCATGGCCGCCGCCGGTGCCATGCGCGACGGCCCGCGTGCGGTGCCTGCCCCGTGGCGCGCTGGTGCCCGGCCTTCGGCGAAGGCCCGACCGATCCGGTCGAGGCGGCGCGGCTGGTCAAGGACTCGGGACGGGCCTGAGGATGGCATGGGCACGAACGGGAACAGTCGACTCAGCGGCACTGGCCGATGTGCCGGAGTGGCTGCAGCCACTGGGCGGCATCGCTGGCGGCGTCACGGCGGAAGAGCTGACGCGGTTCGTCCCACCGCATGGTGAGGGTCGGCACTCGGCGGTCCTGATCCTGTTCGGCAGTGATCGCGATCTGCTGCTCATTCAGCGAGCCAGCACGATGCGCTCGCATGCGGGTCAGCCGGCATTCCCCGGTGGAGCGGTCGACGACGATGATGACGATGCGGTCGGGGCCGCACTGCGCGAGGCGCATGAGGAGACCGGGCTCGATCCGTCCGGAGTCCTCGTGTTCGGTGCATTGCCAGACCTGTGGGTCCCGGTCACGAACTACGTCGTGACGCCGATCCTTGGCTGGTGGCGCGATCCGTCGCCGGTATGGGCAAGGGACCCGGCCGAGGTGTCGAGCGTGCATCGGGTGCCGATCACGGCGTTCGTCGACCCGCGCAACCGTTGTCGCGTCCTGCATCCATCGGGCTTCATCGGACCGGGGTTCGAGGTCGATGGCCTTCTCGTGTGGGGGTTCACGGCCGGCCTCATCTCAGGGATGCTCGACCTGCTCGGCTGGGCCGAGCCCTGGGACGAGTCGCGAATGGTGCCACTCGAAGACGTGCCTGAGACGTGAACGTCGTCGACTGGGTCCTCGTCGGAGCGGTGATCGTTTTCGCGGTCGCTGGCTGGCAGCGGGGTTTCGTCGCGGGCCTGCTGTCCTTCATCGGCTTCCTTGGCGGTGGCCTGGCGGCGGCTTTCATCCTGCCCAGCGTCATCGATGCCCTCATCGAGACCGCGTGGATGCGGGTGGCCGTCCTCGGCGCGGGAATCCTGATCGCCGCACTGCTGGGGCAGTTCGCGGCGTCGTTGCTCGGGAATCGGCTGCGCGGAGTCATCACGTGGCGGCCAGCTCGGGCGGTCGACAACCTCCTCGGCGCAGCGCTCAATGTGCTGGCCCTCTCGGTCGTGGTGTGGATTGTCGCTAGCGCCGTGGCGTTCCTGCCGGTGACGATGGTGTCGCAGCAGGTGACCGAGTCCAAGGTCCTGGTGGCCCTCGACTCCTTGGTCCCGGTGCCTGCTCGCAATGCATTCGGGGATCTGCGCACTCTTGTCGGCAGCACGTCGGTGCCGCGGATCTTCGCAGGCCTGGCACAGATCACGGGGCCGGACGTCGATCCACCGGATCCGGCGGCCGTGACGGGCGCAGTCGACCGGGCGCACTCCTCCGTGGTGCAGGTAACGGGTAATGCGCCCGAGTGCGGCAACTCCATCAGCGGATCCGGTTTCGCATTCGCGATGGACCGGGTGCTGACCAATGCGCATGTCGTTGCGGGGGTCACGGACGTGCGTGTCCGGTTCAGCCTGGACGAACGCGGACGACCGGCAACCGTCATCTACTTCGATCCCGACACGGACATCGCTGTCCTCGCCGTTCCGGGGCTCGATGCGAGGCCGCTCGCCGTGGCGAAGGAGCCAGCATCCTCCGGCGATAACGCCGCCATCGCCGGATTCCCCGAGTCGGGGCCTTACCGCGTCGAGCCCGCCCGCGTCCGCACCACCGTGTCGGCGCTGGGCGACGACATCTACGGAGACGCCGGCGTCGAGCGCGAGGTGTACGCCATCCGCGGCATTGTGCGGCCCGGCAACAGCGGCGGGCCGTTGTTACGGCCGGACGGGCTCGTCCTGGGACTGGTGTTCGGCGCGGACGACCAGGCTGTTGATACGGGCTATGCGCTGACCGCGACGGAACTCCGGCCGGCGATCGATGCGGGATTCGCATCGGACGCGTCGGTGGACACCGGGTCGTGTCGGATCAAGGAATAGCTGCGGGTTCCACGGGGACATCTCGCAGAGCCGTCCATCGCACCAGATCCTCGATGGGCATGGGTCGCGCGATCGCGAATCCCTGCCCGTACCCGTGGAAGGACGTGCGGAGGAAATCCTCCACATTCGCATCCTCGATGCCTTCGTAGATCACCTCGATACCGAGGTCGGCGGCCATCAGCGTCACGCCCTGGACGATGGCGAGTGCCGTCGGGTCAGCGAGGATTCGGGAGACGAAGGAGTAGTCGATCTTCAGACCGTCTACCGAGAGATCACGCAGGGTGGACAGCCCCGACCAGCCGGTGCCGAAGTCGTCGAGTTCGATGCGGATGCCTGCGCTGCGCAGTTCGGCGAGGATGAGCGCGGCTGCCTCTGGAGTTCGCATGAGCGACTCCTCGGTGATCTCGAGGAGGAGTTGTTGAGGAGTCGAGTGGCTCGAAGCGAGAGCGTCGCGGACCTCGTCGATCAGGCCAGACGTGACGAGCTCGGGAGCTACGTTGACGGCGACCGCATAGGGCAGTCCGGCAGATCGCAACTCCTCCAGACTCCGCTGGAGCATGTGCCGGGTGAGGCGTGGCATCGCCCCGGACTTCGTGATGTCGTCGATGAATGCTCCGGGCAGCAGGATGGCCCCGTCGCGTCGCCAGCGCACGAGTGCCTCGACGCCGTATACCGAACGGTCGTCCAGGCGGACGATGGGCTGGTAGTAGACGAGGAAGTCGTTGCCCCCGCCTTCGAACGCAGCGCGGATATCGGCGCGTGCGCGCAGCCGCTCCTCGGAGCGCGAGCCGTGGCCGCCCGCGTGGATGTGGACAAGTCCCGGTCCGTCAGCGACTGCGCGCACTAGTGCGCCATCCGCGAGGGCCAGCATCGCTTCGACCGTTTCGGCCTCTGGTCCGTTCGACGCTACGCCGGCGCACGCGGTGACGTGAAGCGGGACGCCGTTGATCGTCACGGGCTGTTCGATCGCGCTGATGAGGTTCTCGGCGATTCGTCCGGCAACTTCGGGTCGGGTATTGGAGAGCAGCACACCGAACTCGTCGCCACCAAGGCGAGTGACGAAGTCGACTGCCCGCAGACTGCTGCGGAGTCTTTCAGCGACAAGAACGAGGAGCTGGTCGCCGGCGTCGTGGCCGAGGGAGAGGTTGATCTCTGAGAAGCCCGTAAGGTCGATGGCGATGAGTGAGGCTCCACGGGCCCGGACGGAACTGAGTTCGCGCATGGCGCGCATATTGGGCAGTCCGGTGAGGGAATCCACCTGGTCCCTGCGCAGGCGGTCACCGAGGGAGATGCCCTCGCGGATCGCGAGCGTCATGCGCACGACTGCCAGACAGAGGGTGATCAGGCCGGCGACGACGGCCAGGGGCTCGAGCGGACCGCTTGGGTGGAACGCCAGCACGAGGCCTACCCCGAGGAGTGACAGGCCTGGGATGTAGTAACTGACGGTGAAGGCTTGCCGCGCGCGGTACGTGGCCCCAATGTCAGCGTAGGCAGCCAGCCCGAAGAGGACGGCTCCGAGAGGCCACAGGATGTCGAGGGTCATGCCGTCGGAGTACGTGTTCGATGCGACCTGCAGGAAGTAAGCCGTGTCGGCGACAGTCCATGAGAGCAGGGCCCCCGCAAGCAGCCACCAGGTGGCGGGTGGACGCCACCGGAAGGCATGGATGACGAGCAGGACGATGACGAGGAGTGCGATATCGCCAAGCAGGTAGAGGCTGTCGACCCCGGCGACGGGCGGGAACTCGCCGGTGATCGAGCGCAGGACCGTGGCATCAAGAATCGTCGCGCCGATTGCGAACGCGGCGGCAGCGACGACGAGCACGTCGATCCACGCATAGCGGAGCACCATGAGCAGACGCCGACGCG
>CAIVQM010000307.1 GCA_903908025.1 uncultured bacterium | reverse complement strand
CTGGGCAATGTCCGTGCGACGCTCTCGGGCCTGCTGGAGCAGCGCAATCCGGTGTACGAAGAGGTCGCGACCGACGTCGTCGACACGTCGGGCCGGAGTGTGCGCGAGGTTGCGGATGCCGTCGTCGGGATGGTGCGCGGTGGTTGATACGCGGATCCACGTATCGGCGGAGCGTGACTACGACGTCGTCATCGGACGCGGCCTGCTCAGCAGCCTGCCGGACATGCTGCGCGGCTCCCAGCGCGTCGCCGTCATCCATCCGGGCACCCTGCTCGTCTCGGCCGAGGCGATCCGCCAGGACCTGTCGGACAGTGGCTTCGAGGTGACACTCATCGAGGTGCCCGATGCCGAGGATGCCAAGACCTCAGATGTGGCCGCCTTCTGCTGGAGCGTGCTCGGCACGGCCGGGCTCACGCGCAGCGACTCGATCGTCGGTCTCGGAGGCGGTGCCACGACCGATCTTGCGGGCTTCGTGGCAGCCACCTGGCTGCGGGGTATCCGCGTGGTGCACATCCCGACGACCCTGCTCGCCATGGTCGATGCTGCCGTCGGAGGCAAGACCGGCATCAACACTGCTGCCGGCAAGAACCTCGTGGGTTCCTTCTGGAGCCCCGGCGGCGTCCTGTGCGACATCAACTCCCTCGAGACGCTGCCGCGCAACGACCTGCTCGCGGGGATGGCTGAGGTCGTCAAGATCGGCTTCGTGCGGGACACCTCGATCCTCGACGACGTCGAGCGCGACGCCGCTGCGGCGACCGACCCGGCAGGTGACCTGCTGCCTGATCTCATTCGGCGAGCCGTGCAGGTCAAGGCCGATGTCGTCAGCCGCGACTTCCGAGAGGTGTCCGCCACAGCGGGCGACGGGTCCATCGGGCGTGAGGTCCTGAACTATGGCCACACTTTCGGACATGCGGTCGAGCGCCGTGAAAAGTACCGCTGGCGTCATGGCGCTGCTGTCGCCGTCGGGATGATGTTCGTCGCGGAGCTAGCCGCGTTGGGTGGCCGGCTACCGGAGTCGGATGTCGACCGGCACAGGTCCGTGCTCGACGGGCTCGGCTTGCCGACAACGTACTCCGCGGGCCACTGGGACGAACTGCTGGCGGCCATGGCGGTTGATAAGAAGGCGCGCGGCTCGCTGCTGAGGTTCGTCGTCCTGCAGGGGATCGGCAACCCCGTCATCTGGGAGGGGCCCGACCCGGCCCTGCTCGCCGCCGCGTACGCGTCGATATCCCGCTGACCCGCGTAGAGTCCGCGTCATGGCGCACGTCTACGTCCTCAATGGGCCCAACCTGAACCGTCTCGGCACGCGCGAACCCGATATCTACGGGTCCACCACCTTCGACGAGCTGGCGGCCGACTGCGTTGCCACGGCGGTCGGCCTCGGCCTGACCGCGACCGTCCTGCAGACCAATGACGAGTCCGAGCTCATCGGATGGCTGCATCGCGCCCAGGACGAGGGTGCTGCGGTGGTCCTCAACCCGGCAGCCTTCACGCACTACTCGTATGCGCTTCGTGATGCGTGCGCGATGATCACATCTCCCTTGGTCGAAGTGCATCTGTCGAACCCTGCTGCGCGTGAGGAGTTCCGGCATACCTCGGTCATCTCGGCAGTCGCCTCCGGGACCATCGCCGGTTTCGGTGTGGACTCCTACCGGCTCGGCCTGCGGGCTGTGGCCGCACTGCTCGCCGGCTGATCGTGCCGATCTCACCCCAGCGCCACGCTGAGCGTCGTGATGGGCTGCGACGGGCAGTCATGGATCACGCTGGTATCCCGCTGGTCATCACCCACCTGCCGAATATCCGATACCTGACTGGATTCTCGGGGAGCAACGCAGTCGTCGTGGTTGGGCCCGACCCTGCTGCCGATGTCATCGGGACGGACGGCCGCTATGTCGATCAGGTCCAGCAGGAATCCCCGGGCCTGCCGACCCTGATCGACCGCGACACGCTGTCGGTGGTGCTCGCGACGCTGCAGGGCCCCGTAGCCGTCGAGTCCGTCATGTCTTTGGGTGAGGCCGCGCTCGTCCGCTCGGTGCTGGGCGAGCCGATCGTGACTGATGGCCTCGTCGAGGGCCTCCGCGCGGTGAAGGACGATGGCGAACTGGCGGCCCTCGAGTGCGCGACTGCGATCACGGTGGCTGCCTTCGAGCGACTTGCCGACGAGATGCGCATCGGCATGACCGAACTCTCGCTGGCGCGCCGACTTGAGCAGCTTTTCGGAGAGATGGGTGCCGAGGACCGAGCCTTCGACTCCAT
>CAIVQM010000306.1 GCA_903908025.1 uncultured bacterium | reverse complement strand
GCATGTGGCCCGCACACCTCCGAGAGGGACACCGCGTCCTCGATGCGGAGGTGGTCGAGATCGATGGGATGCGCTGGGGTTTCGTCGGCGGTGGTCTCGTCAGCCCGATGCGGACCCCCCACGAGCTGTCGGAGGCCGACTATGCGCAGCGGGTTGCGTCCTTGGGCCCGGTGGACATCCTGTTCACGCACATCCCCGCGGCAATCCCGGAGCTGATCTATGACGTGGCCGCCCGCCGGTTCGAGGTCGGCAGCATCGCGCTGCGCTCGTATATCGAGGAGTACCAGCCGCGGTTCCATCTCTTCGGGCACATCCACCAGCCGCTCGTGCGGCGCACCCGGATCGGCCGCACCGAGTGCGTCAACGTCGGGCACTTCCACGGGACCGGGCGGCCCTTCGTCCTGGATCTCTGAGCCGCCGGCCCACAGCAGACCCAGCCTCCGTCTTGAGGTTGGTGGCGTTCCGAGGCACGCAAACCGCCCCCAACCTCAAGACGGACGCGGTGGCGTGCTTCGTCGGAGGGTAGCCTGCCCCCATGGCCGACCAGACCCAGTCCAGCATCGTCATCGATGCCAGCCCCGCCGCCATCATGGCCGTGATCGCCGACCTCAAGTCCTACCCGGACTGGAGTGACGGCATCAACGAGGTCACGGTGCTCGCTGTCTACGAGGAGGACAATCGGCCCGCTGATGCCCGGTTCAATCTGGCGTCGGGGGCGATCAAGGACATCTACGAACTCGAGTACGACTGGGATGGCGACCACAAGGTCTCGTGGACGCTGACCAAGGGCGACATGCTCACGGCCATGGACGGGGTCTACGAGCTGACCGACAACGGCAACGGCACCACGACCGTCGACTATCGGCTGTCCGTCGATGTCAAGATCCCGATGATCGGCATGATCAAGCGCAAGGCCGAGAAGGTCATCGTCGATACCGCCCTGAAGGGGCTGAAGAAGCGTGTTGAGTCGGGCTCGGCTGATCCTGCTTAGCGGCGTCGCCGGCGCCGGTACCACCACGATCACCGCGGCCACCGCTGCCGCGCTGCGGGCCGAGGGCCTGCAGGTCGAGGTCATCGACGCATCCGAACCGCTTGCGCCTGATCAGTCCGTCGTCGACCGGCTCACGTCGAGCGTCGGCCGGGTGTTCGCCGAGCTCGGCGCCGATCCGGTCCTGGCCGACGTGTGGGCCACACTCCCCGGAATCACGCACCTGTCGGTGCTTGCGCGCATCGGCCGAGCCATGACGGATGGGAGTGTCGACACCATCGTCGTTGATGCGGGCGACCATCGCCAGGCCCGCGAATTGGTCGAGTTGCCGGGCGTCCTGCTGCGACTGCTCGATGCTGCCCTCACTCCGCGACTGGCGATGAGGCGCTCGGCGGATCCGGTATCGGGCGACAGTCCCTCGCTCTTCGAGGCCCTGTCCGATGTTCGGCTGGACGTCGTGCGCATGGCGCAGGGGTTGGCGCATCCATCGACGACGATGCGACTCGTGACGATCCCTGAAGCGAGCGCCATCGCGCGAACGGAACGTTCGGCCGCCGCCTTCGCGATGCTCGGCATCGCTGTCGATGGGATCGTCGTGAATCGATTCCCGCGCAAGGCCGAGGGTGGCCCGAAGGGTCTGGTAGCCAACGCTGAGGCGCTCATGGCCGCGCTTGTCGAGCGGGTCGACGGGGTGGCGGTCTGGTCGTCCACATCGAAGGTGCGTCCCGCTCCGAAGGGCCGATCGGCGATGGGTCCCCTGGGACGCGTCAGCGTGCTCGATGCGGAGCAGTTGACGGTCATCGTCGGGGATGAGGAGTTCCGCCTTGATGTGCCGCTCGCTGGTCCGGCGCGGCAGGGGGCCACGATCGGTGTTCAGGGCGACCACCTCATCGTCGCCTTCGATGGCGCGATGCGCTGGCTCGAACTGCCGCCCGTCCTGCGCCGCTGCATCGCAACCCATGCCGACCGTTCGACAGCAGGCCTGCGGGTGGCCTTCGTGCCGGACCCTGCTTCGTGGCGAGAGCCGGCGGCGGCATCGTGACCGGCGACGAGGTGCGCAAGCCCTGGTGGTACTCAGGCGACGACGAGGTTGAGCCCGCTGTCGACGAGGCACCGGCCACGGAATCGACTGCTGGCTCCAGCATGGACTGGTCGAGCCTGATGGCCGGAGCGCAGCGGATGGTCGACTGGGCGACGGAGAAGGTCATGGCCCCACATGCCGATCACGTTGACCCGGCGGCCCATCCCGAGTGCATGGTGTGCCGGACTCTCCTGCTGGTGGGGGAGTCGGGTCCGGCCCCGACCGGAGCACCGGATGCGCCACCGACGTCAGCGGAGCCCATCCGCTGGATCCCCATCCGCGGCTAGGCTGTCGGACGTGGGTCTGAGCATTGGCGTCGACATCGGGGGCACCAAGATCCTCGCGGGTACCGTCACGGAGAACGGCGAGGTCGTTTCCACGGCGCGTCGGCCGACGCCCCGCCGCGATGCCGACGACGTCCTCGATCTCGTGGCGGAGGTCGTCAACGAACTGGTTGCCGGTACGGACGAACCTCTCGACGGTGTCGGACTCGGGGTCGCGGGGCTGGTTGACGCAGAACGCTCTCACGTCTACTTCGCGCCGAACCTGCGCTGGTCGCAGGTGCCCGTGCGCGCACTTCTTGAGGCCGCATGTGGACTGCCTGTCGTCGTCGAGAACGACGGCAACGTGGCTGCCTGGGGCGAATACCGCTTCGGCGCCGGTCGCGACTCGGGTGACCTCACGCTGGTGACCGTGGGCACGGGTATCGGCGGTGGCATCGTGATCA
The DNA here is from genome assembly GCA_903908025.1 of uncultured bacterium. Lineage (GTDB taxonomy): Bacteria > Actinomycetota > Actinomycetes > S36-B12 > S36-B12 > UBA10649. Next base: position 458 of record CAIVQM010000306.1, on the reverse strand, counting down.
ACGGCGGCCTGTTCCGCGGCGCGCACGGAGTTGCCGGCGAGATCGGACACATCAACGCCGTTCCCGATGGCCGTCCGTGCGGTTGCGGCCGCAACGGCTGCCTGGAGCAGTACGCCAGCGGCAATGCCCTCGTGCGGGAGGCGCGTCTGCTCGCTGCCGAACGCCGTTCGGAGGCTGGCGTTCTGCTGGCGCTGGGCGACGGCACCCCCGAGGGGGTTCAGGGCGTGCACATCACCGAGGCTGCGCGTGCGGGTGACCCGGTCGCCATGGAGGCCTTCACGGTGGTGGGCACCTGGCTGGGGCGCGGACTCGCAGACCTGGCCGCGGTGCTGGATCCCGAGGTGTTCGTGATCGGTGGTGGCGTGTCCGATGCGGGCGACCTGCTGCTCGCCAGTGCCCGGCAGACCCTGGCCGACAAGCTCATCGGGCAGCAGAACCGGCCCGCCCCGCTGGTGAAG
>CAIVQM010000305.1 GCA_903908025.1 uncultured bacterium | reverse complement strand
TCTAGATAGGGGATGATCTCGCCGGAGTTCGCGTGGACTCGCCAGGCATGAAAGGCATTGCCATACGGGGTTCGGGCCCAGTCGATGAACCCCGACCAGTACGGGTCCGGTACCTCGACGCCGTGCACCTCGCTGAGCTGGCTCAGTGCCTCCCGGATCATCCGTACCGGTGCCTCGCGTGGAGCGGTGGCCCCGGAGATGGCGTCCTCCGACTGGTAGGCGTCCCAGAAATCGGTCGACTCCATGTCCGTGTAGCAGAGGAGAAGCGAGTTCTGGTTGCCCGCCTGCCCGCCGGGAACCTCGCTCTCCGGGCCGAAGTACACGATCCGTTTCACCGGCAGATCCGTCACGGACATGCCGCCCACGACATTGAGCTTGCGCCACCACGGACTGCTGAACGCCATGATCAGCTTCGAACTCGGCCCGGTTCCGACGGAGTTCAGCACTCGCTCGAACGGGGCGTCCTGCAGCAGGGGACTGCGGTTCGCCAGCTCCTTCATGGGTTCGGACGGGATCGCCAGGATGACGCGCTTGGCCCGGACGGTCGAGACGACGCCGACCGCGTCCGTGAAGGTGATCACCGAGCCGCCGCCGGGGGCCGGTGCGATCGAGGTCGCCCGTGTCTGCAGGTGCACCGACGCACCAGCCTCGCGCGCGATGGCGGCGAGGGTCAGCGGCAGCCGCAGGTAGCCGCCCGGAATGGTCCGGTAGGTGGCACCGGGACCGAAGTCGACGGACATCTGCTGCATCGTCTCCACGGCATTCCAGTTGTCCGTGGAGATGGGGTAGCCCACGCCGTCCCCCATGAACGCGTAACCCTCAGGACTGAGTGTCCTCTGCATGAGGTTCCAGTAGCCCTGGTTGCGGAGCAGCTCGCCCTCGAAGGTCGCGGTCTGCTTCACCTTCGACCAGGCAGCCGGGGTCAGGGTGTCTGCGCCGGGGACGTAGTCGGTGATGCCACGGAGCAGGAGATCCGCCGGGGTCCTGCCCTGCTCTGACGGTGCTAGCACGTAGGGGACGACGCTGGGGTCCGAGTACTGAGACTCGCGGAAGCGCTTGCCGCGCAGGTAGACGAAGTTCTCGCCGTTGCTCGTGGTGAAGTCCGCGCTGGGCAGCCCGAGGGCGTCGATCAGGCGCGGGACGATCTCCTGCGTGTCGAGGAAGCGCATCCCGCCGAACTCGGCCGTGAGGCTGGGAGCACCGGGGGCGGCGACAGACCAGATCCGGCCGCCGAGCCGGTCGGTCGCCTCGAACACGGCAACCCGTGGGCTTGCCATGTCGATGGGGGAGCCGCTGTTCGCCGTCCCCGTCAGGATCCGGTAGGCGGCATACAGCCCGGTGGGCCCGCCGCCGATGATCGCGACGTCGAGCTCGTCGCTGCCGACGGGGCCATCGGACGTCGTGCTGCAGGCCGTGAGGGCAGCCGGCGTCAGGGCGCCGACGAACGCCGCGGCTGCCCCCCAGCGCAGCACCTCCCTGCGGGAGACATCGCGACCGGCAGGACTCATGCGGTGGCCCTCCGGCTAGGCGCTGAGACGCGGATGTCCCCGTGTCTCGTGCCGACGCGGGT
>CAIVQM010000304.1 GCA_903908025.1 uncultured bacterium | reverse complement strand
CGTCACCGACGTGCGAGCCGCCGGCAGTGCCGTGACATCCGTGGCCATCCCGGCAGATCGCAACGTCACCACGACGTACCCCATCGCGACGGTCGTCGGCGGTCCCAACCCGGTGACGGCAAAGGCATTCGTCGCGTACGTCAGGTACTCACGCTCCGCGCAAGGCATCCTGCGCGCCTACGGATTCGCCAGGCCCTGGTGAGCACGCGTCGCACCTCGCCGCGCCCCGCCTTCCTCGTGATCCCCGGGACAATCGCACTGGCCTTCCTGATAATTCCCCTACTCGCCCTGCTGTGGCAGGCGCCGTGGGGTGACATCGCCTCCATCATCAGTTCCCCACTGGCCCTCGATGCCCTGCGGCTGTCACTCGCCACCTCGCTGACCGCAACGGCGTTCGCTGCAGTGGTCGGCGTGCCGCTCGCCTGGCTGCTGGCGCGCGACGTCTTCCCCGCCACACGGCTCGTGCGCGCCATCGTGATCGTTCCACTGCTGCTGCCACCGGTCGTCTCCGGAGTGATGCTGTTGTCGGCTTTCGGGCGACGCGGCTTCGTCGGGCAGTACCTGTACTCAGCCTTCGACATCCAGCTTCCATTCACGACGGCGGGTGTCGTGCTCGCCGAGGCCTTCGTCGCGATGCCTTTCCTCATCATCACCCTCGAAGGGGCCTTCCGGACACTCGACCGCCGCTACGAGGATGCGGCCATCACGCTTGGCGCTTCGTCGTGGACGGTGTTCCGGCGCGTGACCATCCCGCTGATCGCGCCCTCCTTGCTGGCGGGCGCGGTGCTGTGCTGGGCGCGCGCCCTCGGCGAGTTCGGCGCCACGATCACGTTCGCCGGCAACCTCCCCGGTGTCACTCAGACCATGCCGCTCGCCGTCTACAGCGCCCTCGAGTCGGACCGGGATGCGGCAATCGCGTTGAGCGTCCTCCTGCTCGCTGTGTGCGTCGGCGTCCTCGTCGCCCTGCGCGGCTACTACCTGAAGGGGTCGTCTGCATGACGATCACCTTCGATGCAAGCGTCACGCGCGGTCCCTTCACGTTGCGCATCGCGACCGAGTTCGAGCCGGGCACCGTCGTGGCCGTCCTCGGGCCGAATGGATCGGGCAAGTCGACACTGCTGCGTGCCATCGCCGGGCTGCAGCCCGTGTCCGCCGGCAGCATCGGAATCGACTCCGTGATCGTCGATGACGGGAGCCAGGTGTTCATGCCACCGCAAGCGCGTGCGATCGGCCTGGTCCCCCAGGACTATGCGCTCTTTCCACACCTGTCCGTTCGCGACAACGTCGCGTTCGGACCGCGCTCACGTGGAGCGGGGAGACGGGCTGCCTCGGACCTTGCCGACGCCACACTGGTCCGGCTCGGCATCTCGGATCTCTCCAATCGCAAGCCCAGCGAGATCTCGGGCGGTCAAGCCCAGCGCGTCGCCCTCGCCCGCGCACTCGCGACGAACCCGTCGATCCTGCTGCTCGACGAGCCGCTGGCCGCCCTCGACGTCGAGACGCGCGATGCAGTACGCGCCGAGCTCGACATCCACCTGACGTCGTTCGCGGGTTGCGCCATCTTCGTCACGCACGACCCGCTCGATGCACTGCTGCTCGCCGACCGCGTCCTCGTCCTCGAAGAGGGCCGGATCGTGCAGGACGGAACACCGGTCGACTTGGCGCACCAGCCCGCCACGACCTACGTGGCCGCCCTGATGGGCGTGACACTGCTGCGCGGAAGTGCCGAGGGTGGGCTGATGTCCGTCGACGGCGGCGGCGAACTGCACATTGCTGATGCGACGACTGTCGGACGCGTTCAGTGCGTCGTGCGCCCGGAGTCCGTGACGCTGCATCGTCATCAGCCGGAGGGCAGTGCACGCAACACGTGGCCGGGCATCGTCCGATCGCTGCAGCCGTCGCACGATCGCGTGCGGGTCCTCATCGACAGCGAACCTTCGGTCGTCGCCGTCGTCACCCCTGCTGCCATAGCCGAACTCGGCCTCGTCACCGGAACACCGGTCTGGCTGAGCATGAAGGCCGTCGACCTCGCGGTCTACCCCTCCCCTGCGCACTAGGGTCGGCGCGTGCCCACGCCGATCACCGAACTCGTGCACCCGAGTTGGGCGCCCGCCCTGTCGCCGCTGCAGCCCAAGTTCACCGAGATCGGAGAGTTCCTGCGCGCCGAGTCGGCCGCCGGACGCGGCTGGGCGCCCGCCGGAGATCGGATCCTGCGAGCGTTCGAACAGCCACTCGACGACGTGCGCGTGCTGATCGTCGGACAGGACCCGTACCCGACCCCCGGCCACGCCGTGGGGCTCTCCTTCTCCACGGCATCGGACGTTCGTCCGCTGCCGCGCAGCCTGTCGAACATCTTCCGCGAGCTGCACGACGACCTGGCCCTACCTGAGCCGACCACCGGTGACCTGGCTCCCTGGGCGCAGCACGGGATCATGCTGCTCAACCGCGTCCTGACCGTGCGACTCGGAGAGCCCGGCAGCCATCGAGGTATCGGGTGGGAGGCCATCACGGCGGCGGCGATCGCCGCCCTCGTCGATCGACCCGACGCCCCGCTCGTGGCGATCCTGTGGGGGCGGGACGCGCAGGCACTCCAGAGCGATCTGCCTGACGTTCCGGTCATCGCGTCAGCACACCCGAGTCCACTGTCGGCCAACCGCGGCTTCTTCGGATCCCGGCCGTTCAGCCGGGCGAACGCCTTGCTCGATGAGCTCGGCGCCGACCCCGTCGACTGGTCCCTCCCCGCATCCCCCCTTCGTTGAGAGCGCATTCGTCGCCCTTCATACGCACGAAACGGGGCGACGTGTGCGCACTGAACGAATGGGGTCAGGCGGTGGGGAGCAGGTCGCGGCGGACCAGATCCTTGTGCACGGCAGCCTCGGCGAAGAACGAGGCGAACGGAATCGTGCCCGCAATCAGGATCGCCAGCGTGCGCGGGACGCTGTAGCGCACCCGGAAGGCCAGGTCTACACCGGTGATCAGGTACAGGAAGTACAGCCAGCCGTGCGCAATCCACAGCAAGCCATAGAACGCCGGACGCGCATCGGGATTGCCGTAGTCGAGGAAGAGCCGTCCGACGACGAGCCAGATGAATGCCGTGGCCAGGACAACGCCCGTGACCCATGCCATCACGCGGTAGCGCAGAAAAGCACCCTTCATTCCCAGCCTCCCGGTACCTCGATCGCATGCGGCGGGTCTGCCCCCGGCCGCTGACAGGTGATCCCCGCGACCGCGATGCCGAAGCGCGACGCGGCAACAACATGGTCGAGGTCGGCGATGTCGGCACGGCCAAGATCGTTGTGCAGCCAGTAGGCGAGGAATCCGCCGCTGAAGGAATCGCCAGCGCCGACGGTGTCGACGACGGGCACGCGCGGTACGTCCAGCACGATGTCGGTGCCCGGGGCGATCACGTGAACCGCATTGGAGCCATCGGTGAACAGGACGACGGCACCGCAACTCTCCTGCAGCGCCACGGCTGCCTCGATGGTTCCGGTCCCGGGGAACAGATACTCCAGATCGTCGCCGCTCACCTTGACGATGTCGGCGCGGCCGATGATCGCCGCGAGCGATGTCCGCAGCAGGCCGAGCCGATCGACACTGGGACGGCAGTTGGGATCGATCATCACGAGTTGATCGTCATTGGCAGCACCCACCACCGCAATGAGCGCATCCGCGAGCGGCCGCATAACGAGAGCGAGCGTGCCCGCATGGATGGCCCTCGACTCCGCATCGAAGTGCGCAAGTGCCATCTCGGGAGTCACGGTCGCAGCGGATGTCCCGTCGAGCATGAACCGATAGGACGCCGCGCCGGACTCGTCAATCTGCGCGATCGCCAGGGTGGTCGGCTCGGGGACCAAGTCGCCGAGCCCGAGTCGCACGCCGTCCCGGTCGAGCAGACGCATGATCCGCTGACCGAACGGGTCGGACGAAACACCACCGAGGAAGCTCGCCGAGACGCCGAGGCGCGCAACGGTTCGCGCCGTGTTGAGCGGGCCCCCGCCCACGACGGATGTGACCTCGCCCTGCGCGTCGACGATGACGTCAACAAGGGCCTCACCGATGACAGTGACCATGATGACAACAGGCTAGTGGACGGCCTCAAGGGCCGCGTGATGCTCGACCGCCCAGTCCGCGAGCGCCGTCACAGGCACGATGAGACTCCTGCCGGAATCGGTCAGTTCGTAATCGACACGCGGCGGGACCTCGGCGTAGACCGTGCGCCGAATGAGGCCGTCGGCTTCGAGCCTCCGGAGGGTAAGAGTCAGCATGCGCTGGGAGATCCCTTCCAGCCCCAGTTTCAACGCAGTGAAGCGCAGCGGCCCATGGCTCAGGGTCACGATGACCAGCAGGCTCCACTTGTCGCCGATGCGGGCGAAGGTGTCGCGAATCACGCGACACCGCTCGGAGTCATGGTCGGGCAGCGTCACCGGCGCCATGCTCGCCTCCCTAGGCCTTGGTTACATCCCTGTGCCTTTTGCAGACCCGCTAATAGTCCACCATAGTGTGGCTAGGCACAACTAGTAACTATTGATCCGTCTAGCCAAGGAGCCCCATGCCTGTCGCCCTGATCGTCCTCGCCACCCTCCTGGGCCTCGCCGCCGCCGGCTCCGCCTTCGGGAAGCTGAAGCGGGTGCCCTCGGTCGTAGAGTCCATGCACGCGGTCGGCGTCAGTGATGGGCAGATGCGCATCCTCGCCACCCTTGAACTCCTCGGCGCGGCCGGCCTGCTCGTCGGCATCTGGGTGCCGTTCCTCGGTATCGCCGCCGCCATCTGCCTGGCGCTCTACTTCCTCGGCGCTGTCATCGCGCATGTGCGCTCAGCCGAGCCTGCCAAGACTGCTGTCGCCCCCGCGCTCCTCATGGTCCTCGCCATCGCGACGGCCGCGCTTGAGTTGGCCCGCTAGCGATGGCCGTCTTCACCGATGCGGAGATCGAGTACCTGCGTACCCAGCCGCTGATGCGCTTCGCCACCGCGTCGGTCTCCGGGCGACCCGACGTCGCCCCCGTCGTCTTCGAGCTCGATGGTGACGCCATCGTCAGCGCCGGCTTTGATATCGCCAAGACAGTGCGCTACAAGAACGTCAAGGCGAACCCGCGTGCCACCGTCGTCATCGACGACCTCGCCTCGACAAATCCGTGGTCGCCCCGCGGAATCAAGGTGATCGGCTCGTGCATCGTCGAGAGCCACGGCGAAGGAGAGCGATTCCGCATCACTCCGGAAGTGATCATCAGCTGGGCGATCAACGACACAACTCCCGGGATCCCGACGATGGAGCGGCGAACGGTCGACTAGGCCGGGGCCTCGGCCTCTCGCCGCGCCTCGAGCCACAGCCATCGCCCATAGAGCACCACGGCGAAGATGGCGAAGAACCACCATTGGAACGCGTAGAAGAAGTTCTGCAGCGGGAAGGCCACATCACCCGTCTGGGCCGTGGCCTGCACGGGGACCGGTGCGGGAGATGAACTCGGCTCCTGCACCGTCAGCACGATGAACCCGGGCAGCAGGTCGGCGCCCCACATCGCCGCCAGTCGATCCGATGCGATCGACGCCACTGTGCCCGGCTCGACCACCGCGTCCGAGTAGAACTGCTCGTCCGGCTGCAGCACCCCCGTGACGGTCACCGCACCGGCTGGCGGCTCCGCACCGGGACTCGTGTCAGCCGGCAACGATCCCCGAAGGACGGCGGCAACCCGGCCGTCGGCAAGGCGGAGCCCCGTGACGATCCAGACCCCCGGCGCTCCGGCATGCACTCGGTTGCTGACGGCCGCCTGCATCGAAGGCTCGTAGCCACCCGTAGCCGTGACCGGTCGGCCGATGACCTCGTTCGGCAGTTGCGTCACGTCTGGAGGGAGCACCTCCTGCGCGGGGATCGGCAGGGATGCCGCTGCCCGCTCCGCCTCGAGAATGGTCTGGGTTCGATCCCACTGCCAGCGACCCAGCAGGATCGCGGCAGCGACCAGCAGCAGGACGACCAGCGCGGCCACGATCCCGCGTGGGGTCAGAGCCAGGCGCAGTATGCCCCTACTTGCTGGCGGCGTCATCCGCGTCGGGCACAGTGCCCGCGCCCTTGCGCTCGGCCTCGCCACGCGCCATCGCATCCTGAATGACCTGACGATCCTGCGCCTGCTCGATGCCGTCGCGCCCAGGCGGAAGATTGGGATCGATCTTCTTCATCTGCTTCGAGAGCGACTTCCACAGGAAGAACATCGCAATGCCCAAGGCGACGACGAAGGCCATGGCGATCGGGCCGGCATCGTCGATGAGCGACCTCTGCTGGTCGGGGTCGGTGGTCTCCGCGAGCACCTGGGCAACGATCGCGATCATGATGCATCCTCACGTAGGCCGGCGAACAGGTCGTCCTCCGGCACGGTTGTCTCAACCCGCGAACGGGCGAGTTGGAAGTCCTCCGTGGGCCAAACCTCGCGCTGGAACGCCAACGGCACCGCAAACCACATGCTGTCCGGGTCGATCTGCGTGCGATGCTCGATCAACGCACGGTCACGTACCTCGAACCAGTCGGCCGCCGCAACACGCGTCGTGACGATGTTCGCGTCGTCGGGCCGGTCATCCCAGCTGGTGAGCCAGTCGTGGTACGGGGAGTCAAGGTCGGCGTCGATCATCGCGAGATGCAGTGCCTCGACGCGCGCCTTGGTGAACTGCTGGTTGTAGTAGACCTTCTGGACGTCCCACGGCTCACCACCCAGCCCCGGGAAGCGCGCCGGGTCGGCGGCCGCATCGATCGCCGCCATGGTGGTCTCATGTGTGCGGATGTGGTCGGGGTGCGGGTAGCCACCGTTCTCGTCGTATGTCGTGACGACCTGGGGCCGGAACTCCCGGATCAGTGCGACGAGTGGCTCGATCGTGGCCTCGACAGGAAGCTCGGCGAAGCACCCCACCGGCAGTGGCGGCAATGGATCACCCTCGGGGTAGCCGGAATCCTCAAAGCCCAGCCACGCATGCTGCACGCCCAGCACCGCGGCAGCTGCGGCCATCTCGTCGCGACGCACCGCCAGCAGCCCCCGCGCATCGACATCTGCCTGCGCGGCGGCATTGAGGACGTCGCCTCGCTCACCCCCGGTGCAGGTGACGACCATGACCTCGACCCCCTCAGCGATGTACTTCGCCATCGCGGCGGCGCCCTTGCTGGACTCGTCGTCCGGATGGGCGTGCACGGCCATGAGTCGAAGGGAGCGGGTCACGGGGATAGTCTCCACCACGTGCCCACACCTTTCACCCGGGACCAGCTCAGCCCGGCGATGCAGGAGCGATACGGGCTCAATCGACGCCCCATTGGCCGCAGGATCGGCGTGACCATCGTCACCATCCTGTTCGTGGCAGCCCTGGCCTACGTCTTCGTCGGCCTCACGCGCAACTCGATCGATTCCCGGCTCGTGACCTGGGACGACGTTGCCGCCGATCGGGTCAACATCACCTTCCAGGTGCGACGGCAGGCCACGGACGAGGTCCAGTGCGTGCTTCGGGCCCAGGACGAGAAACGCAACGATGTTGGCTACGCAACCGTCGTCGTGCCGGCTGGCCAAGCGGAAATCGTCGTCGACTACGCCCTGCGGACCCTCGCTCCCGCCTATACCGCCGAACTGCTCGGCTGCGCCGCCGGAGCGCCGCCCAACGTCACGCTCCCCGCTTTCCCGGCCGGTGTCGTACCGCCGGATCAGCCCTACTCCTGACCACCCCTCGCGCTCCAGCGCCGTTGGACGTACCGTCGGCGGGTGACCTCACTCGCGCCCCCGATCCCCGCCCACCTACCGACCGATCTCGCCCGCCTGCGCTCATCCGGCTACCAGGCTCGAAGCGTCAAGGCGGAGATCCGCGCCAATCTCATCGATCGCCTGCGCACGGGCCAGCCCTCCTTCCCCGGCATCGTCGGCTTCGAGGACACCGTCGGACCGCAGCTCGAACGCGCGCTGCTCGCCGGACACGATGTCGTGCTCCTCGGCGAACGCGGGCAGGGCAAGACACGACTGATCCGCTCATTGTCGGCACTGCTCGACGAATGGATCCCAGTGGTCGAGGGCTGCGAGATCAACGACGACCCAACGGCACCCATCTGTGCGCGCTGCCGTCGGATCGCCGCCGAGCAGGGCGACCAACTCGCTGTGACCTGGCGTCACCGCAGCGAGCGTTTCGGCGAGAAGCTCGCCACACCCGACACATCCGTCGGCGACCTCGTCGGCGACGTCGATCCGGTGAAGGTGGCCGAAGGACGGAGCCTCGGCGACAGCGAGACGATCCACTACGGGCTCGTGCCACGAACCAATCGTGGGATCTTCGCCATCAATGAACTGCCCGACCTCGCGGAGCGCATCCAGGTCGCGCTGCTCAATGTCCTGGAAGAGCGCGACATCCAGGTGCGCGGATACCAGCTGCGTCTGCCACTCGATCTGCTCGTCGTCGCGAGCGCGAACCCTGAGGACTACACCAACCGCGGACGCATCATCACGCCCCTGAAGGACCGCTTCGGAGCCGAGATCCGCACGCACTACCCCGTCAGTCTCGATGCCGAGACGGCACTCATTCGGCAGGAGGCGAACATCGAGGCGATCGTCCCGAGCCATCTCCTCGATGTCGTCGCCCGGTTCACGCGCGAGGTGCGCGAGTCACCCGCCGTCGATCAGCGCAGCGGTGTCTCCGCCCGCTTCGCGATTGCGTGCGTCGAGGCTCTCTCCGGTGCTGCTGTGCGTCGCGCCGCATTGAGCGGCGAGGACGTCCCCGTGGCGCGCATCGGCGATCTCGCCGGTGTCGTACCGACGCTCCGCGGCAAGGTCGAGTTCGATGTCAGCGAGGAGGGGCAGGAGGAGGAGACGCTGCAACTCCTCGCCCGACGGGCAACGGCCGAGACGTGGCGCACGCACCTTGGTGGCGGCGATGCGCGGCCGGTTCTCACGGCGCTCGTGGCGTGGTTCGACGAGGGCAACTCCCTGCTTGCCGGCGACGCGATCGCGGCAGCGACGCTGCTCGACGAACTGGGCCCGCTCGACGGACTCGGCCGACTGGTCGGCACCCTGGAACCCGGCATGGCCGAGTCCCCCGGCCTCCTGGCCGCCTGTGTTGAGTTCGCCGTCGAGGGGCTGTGGCTGACGCGGCGCATCGACAAGGACTCGATCGGCGGCGTCAGTCGCTATGGAGCCTCGTGACGGGATTCCGCTATGGCGCCTTCCACGGCGGCCCCGACCCTCTCGCCGCCCCGCCCGATGTCGGGGTCGGCGTCGACGACCTTGCGAAGCGGATCCTTGGCGGCCAGTCGGTGGCGGAGGCTCTGCGCGACCTGATGCGCGAGGGGATGCAGGGCCGTCGCGGGCTGCAGGACATGGCCCAGCGGATCCGCGAACGTCGGCGCGACCTCGAGAAGTCCGGTCGCATGGACGGACTGCTGGAGGATCTCCGCGAGTTGCTCGACGCCGCCGTCGAGGCCGAGCGCACCGAGCTTTTCCCCGACCCCTCGGACGACGCCCGCTTCCGGGAGGCCGTTCTCGACAACGTGCCGTCCGACATCGGCCGCGCTGTGCAGGAGCTCTCGTCGTATGACTGGCGCTCCGATGAGGCGCGCGCGACGTTCGACCAGATCCGCGAGCGCTTGCAACGCGATGTCGTCGACCAGCAGTTCCGCGACCTGACGAAGGGCATCGACAGCATGTCGTCGCCCGAGAGCCGGGCAGCGTTGAAGGCGATGATGACCGACCTCAACTCCCTGCTGGCTAAGCACCAGCTCGGCGAGGATGTCACCGAGGACTACCGCGAGTTCATCGACAGGCATCGCGAATTCTTCCCCGATGCGCCCGAGACGATCGAGGAGTTCATCGACGAACTCGCCCGTCGCTCGGCCGCCATGCAGCGCATGCTCGACTCGATGAGCCCCGAGCAGCGGGCCGAACTGCAGTCGGCGATGGACCAGGCGCTGACGGATCTCGATCTCCAGAACGAGATGGCATCACTGCAGGACAGCTTGCGAGCACTGCGTCCGGAGTTCGGCGGTGGTCAGGCATCCATGAATGGCGAGCGGCGCCTCGGCCTGCCGGAGGCCACGAATGCCCTCGCCGAACTAGCTGACCTCGAGGGCCTGTCCGATGCGCTCGGCGACGGTTTCGCGCGGGCCGACCTCGACGACATTGACGAGGATGCCGTCGAGCGGGCTCTTGGCCGGCAGGCACGCGACGATCTAGAGGCGTTGCGCACGCTGCAGCGCGAGTTGGAGCGTCAGGGATACCTGCTCAACGATGGCGACGAACTGCAACTCACCCCCAAGGCGATTCGACGCATCGGCCGAACCGCCCTTCGAACGGTCTTCGACTCCCTCGACGGGACGACCCGCGGAACACACGCGATCCGCCGTTCCGGCGCGGCCGGCGAACTCACCGGAACCACACGTGCCTGGACATTCGGCGACGAGCAGCCCGTCGACGTCGTCCGCACCCTGCGCAATGCGGTGTCGCGCCGAATGATCGGGTCGGACGACGAAGCCCGGCTTCATGCCGACGACTTCGAGGTGCACGAGACCGAGACCATGACCCGAGCCGCGGTCGCGTTGCTGATCGACCAGTCGTTCTCGATGGTGGTGAACGACACCTGGCGCGAGGCGAAGACCATGGCGCTCGCGCTGCATACGCTCGCTGCCACCGCCTATCCGCTCGATGCCTTCCAGATCATCTCCTTCGCCAACGTGGCCCGAGTCGTCCATCCCCACGAACTGCCCAACCTCGAGGCGAGCTACGTGCAGGGCACGAATCTGCAGCACGCGCTCATGCTGGCCGGCCAGTTCCTCGACCGGCATCCGGGATCGCAGCGCATCGTCATGGTCGTCACCGACGGCGAGCCAACGGCCCACCTGCTGCCGACAGGCGAGGGCTGTTTCACCTGGCCGCCCTCGCACGAGACGATCACCGAGACGGTTGCTCAGGTCGATCGGATGACGCGCAGGCGCGTGCCGATCTCCTGGTTCCGGCTCGGCGACGACCCCGGACTCGCCCGATTCCTCGACGGGATGGCCCGGCGCAACGGCGGTCGCGTCCTCGAAGTAGCGGGCGACCGCCTCGGCGACTACGTCGTCACCGACTACGTCCGTGCCCGCCGCTCCCGCTGAACGGTTAGCCTTCCCCCTTATGAGCGAGCAACCGATCACGTGGCTGACCCAGGAAGCCTTCGACCGCCTGCAGGCGGAGCTCGCCGACCGCATGGGTCCGACCCGCAACATGATCAAGAAGCGCATCGAGGCGGCCCGTGAGGAGGGTGACCTCAAGGAGAACGGCGGCTACCACGCGGCCCGTGAGGAACAGGGCAAGAACGAGGCCCGGGTCCGTCAGCTCAAGCAGCTGCTCGAGTACTCGCGGGTGGGCGTGCCGGACTCCGAGCACGACGAGGTGGCGGCCGGCAAGGTCGTGACCGTGCGCTTCCCGGCCTGGGAAGAGGAGGAGACCTTCCTGCTGGGCTCCCGCGAGGAGGCCGCGCATGCGTCGATCGAGGTCTACTCGCCCACGTCGCCGCTCGGGGCGGCCGTCAATGGCAAGCGGGTGGGCGACACCGCCACCTACATCCTCGCGAACGGCAAGGCGATGTCGGTCGAGATCCTGAAGGTCGAGGCCTACGGCTCCTGACCCCCCATCCGTTTCTCCCGGTATCCGGGACAAACCGGCAATCCGACCCCGAAAGCGGCGGATCCTCGCCGTTTGTCCCGGATTCCGGGACAAACGTGGTTGGCCGTTAGCCGGCCTGGGGGTCGAGGGAGAGGACCCGGTAGCCACCGTCAGCCAGGTTGGCGAGCAGGGACTCGCAGTGCTCCGGACCGCGCGTCTCGACGTGCACCACGATGTCAACCTCATCGACCCGTAGTCCCGCATCGACCCGGTTGTGCTCGACGTCGACAACGTTGGCGTGCATCGCCTGAATGTCGTTGAGCAACCGGGCCAGCGAGCCCGGGCGGTCCGGCATGCGAACGGTGAGGGTCAGGTAGCGCCCCGCTGAAGCGAGGCCGTAGCGGATGATCCGAAGCAGGACGAGCGAGTCGACGTTTCCGCCGGACAGCACCACGGCGACCGGCGGCTCGAAGGCATGCGGGTTGGCGAGAACCGCAGCGGCCGCCGCTGCACCGGCGGGCTCGACGACCAGTTTCGCCCGCTCGAGCAGCAGCAGGACGGCGCGGGAGATCTGCTCCTCGCTGACCGTCACGATCTCGTCGACGTACTCCTGCACCAATGCGAACGGCACATCACCTGGCCGGCCCACCGCGATGCCATCAGCCATCGTCGCCATCGACGACAGTCGAACGGGATGGCCTGCGGCGAGCGAGGGCGGGTAGGCGGCAGCGGTCTCCGCCTGCACGCCGACAACGCGCACCGTCGGATCGATCGACTTCACCGCGAGCGCGACGCCAGCGAGCAGGCCACCGCCGCCCGTGCACACCACTACCGTTCGGACACCCGGCAGCTTCGCCATGATCTCGAGGCCGAGCGTGCCCTGGCCCGAAATGACGTCGGCGTGGTCGAACGGATGAATGAGCACGGCACCGGTCTCGCGGGCGAACTCCTGCGCTGCCTCCAGGGCCTGATCGATGGAGTCGCCGTGGAAACGCACGTCGGCTCCGTAACCGAGAGTCGCCTGCACCTTGGGGATGGTCGCACCCTCCGGCATGAACACGGTGGCGTGCACGCCGAGTAGTTGCGCCGCGACGGCTACCCCCTGCGCATGGTTGCCCGCACTCGCCGCGACGACACCGCGCACCCGTTCGGCATCGGTCAGCCGTGAGATGCGGTGGTACGCACCACGGATCTTGAACGAGCCGGCCCGCTGAAGGTTCTCGGTGACGAGTCGGACTTCGCCGCCGACGAGTCGTTCGAGCCACTGCGCGCCCGCAAGGGGAAGTGAGCGGATCACCCCATCGAGGTTCTCCGCCGCAGCCTCAATGCTGGCGAGCGTCACAGGCGACACGGATTGGGGCACCCGGCCATCCTGTCACCAGCAACGTGAGTCAGGTCCCGATTCCGGGACCCTTTCTCGGCAGTTCCGCCTGCTTGGCGAGCCTGGCTCGCGACGCCGCCGAGCGGCCGGCATCGGCCGCCGAGCCGGTTGCGCTCCGGACCGCGCCCGCGTAGCCGGACCACGAGCCCCTGGCCTTCGACTCACGGGCGTGGAAGGACCGCACCTCGACGGCCTTCTGCCGCAGGACAAGCACGCCACCAGACATCTCGTCACCACGTCGTGCCGGACGGTCGCGGCTGACCTGCGCGAGGGCTTCGTGCCGTGCCTGGGCGAGTCGTTCGGAGATCCGCTCCACATACGCGCGGTAGAACGCAGCGCGAGCCGTTTGCGCGGTATGCGGTCGACGCTGCCGACGCCGACCTCGACTGGCCGCCGCCATGTAGGTCTCGCCCACCCACGTGCGCGACGTGACGTAGGCCTGACTCGCATGGACCATGTGGACCGCGAGCGAGGCGAAGATGGTCTCGACGACATCGAGGTCGGCCGGCATCCCGTAGCCGATCACGTACG
The DNA here is from genome assembly GCA_903908025.1 of uncultured bacterium. Lineage (GTDB taxonomy): Bacteria > Actinomycetota > Actinomycetes > S36-B12 > S36-B12 > UBA10649. Next base: position 1,165 of record CAIVQM010000304.1, on the reverse strand, counting down.
TCGAGTTCGATGCCACATCCACCTGCGCATCGTTGGCGTGTGCCACGGCGACGAACAGCGAGATCAGGTGCGGATTCGCGCGACGGGCCTTCTCGCCGATTGTCGTCGTGCGCGACTCGGGCTGCTGCCTCGCCTCGCGCTTCGCGATGCGCGCACGCGCGACGGCGAGATCAACACTCGCAAGCGTCGCAAGCTGCTGCGCCTTCATCAGGTAGGCATCGGCCTCAGCCTCGTTGTCGGTGCGTTCCGCCTTGGCGAGGAGGGCCGAGATGCGATCAAGGGTGGCGCTCACGAACGCACCCCCGCCCGGTCGTAGCCCGCTCGCAGCAGTAACGCCGCCGCATCGCCCATGACCGCCGTGACCAGCCCGCACATCGCTTCCTGGAACTCCGGCCCATGCCAACGGCGCGAGCCAGCGGCGACGCCGCGACTGCATGCCAGGTGGTGAGCCAGCTCGTGCAGCACAACTGACTCGCGGCCTGCCCAGCGACTCCGAAGGGGGATCGCGATCGTTGCCGCCTCGGGCTCGTAGTGGGCCTTCAGCTGGCCTGACCGCTCACGAACCACCACTGAGCCAGCACCGGGATACTCCGCCTCAACGAATCCCAGGCCCATGACTGCATCGACGTAGGCCTGCACCGAGGTCAAGTCGCCGAAACGGCGCTGCATCGGAACATCGATCCGGGAGCCGAAGAAGTCGACGGGGCCACCGCGATCGAGCACGGCGGACCACTGGTCCTCCGCGGCGTAGACAGCGGAGGGCGGCATGGTTCGGAGGATAGGCTGAACGGGTGACAAGGCCACGGCAGACCTGCCGATGAGCCGATCCCGACGCCTGGGCAACGCCGTCCGGCGCACCCCGCTCCTGGCCGGGCTGCCGGCCGAAGTCGCCGTCCTGTCCGCCGTCGCCTTCTGCGTCGCCCTGGGTTTCGGCATCCTCGCCCCAGCCCTGCCCGTCTTCGCACGGACCTTCGATGTCACGGCGCTGCAGGCCAGCGCCGTCATCTCGGTCTTCGCCCTCGTTCGCTTCATCACATCACCGCTCGCCGGCGCCCTCGTCGATCGCCTCGGTGAGCGCGTCGTCATGTCGAGCGGGCTGTTCATCGTCGCGATATCGAGCGCGGCCGCTGGCTTCTCCCAGACCTACGGCCAGCTGTTGGCGTTG
>CAIVQM010000303.1 GCA_903908025.1 uncultured bacterium | reverse complement strand
GCAAGTGGGTACATGAGCAGCCACAGGACGTTTGACACGGGGTAGGCGTCGGCGGTCAGCGTGAGCGGGGCAACGGCGTAGGTACTCAGGGTGCCGATCAGGTAGAACAGAAGGCCCGCGCTGAGGGCGAGCCATGTACGCGCGGCAACCTGACGGCGGCGGGCGTGCAATGCGATGAGGACCACGGCCAGCGCGAACGGCAGGTTGTAGCCGATCAGATCGCGAAGCGGGGCCTCTGTGCCGGGCTCGTGGGTCGCCAGCGTGACGAGGTAGAAGCCCAAGGATGCGAGGAGGGCGATGGCGAGCCATCGTTCGAGGGTGTGCGCCCCAAGACGTCGATCCGACATTGCCGTCACCCCGCGAGCTGCTCGTGCACCGATGCTAGCGAGTTGGCGGGACGTCATCTCCCATGATGCTGCGATCCATGCAGGCCGGGATGCTCGACGCCGTGCGCATCAGGTCGCGTGCCCGCTGAGTCAGTCGCTGCGCGCCAACGTCGTTGCCGCGTGCCGCGTGGGTGAGTGCAGCGGCCCACTGGGCATGTGCCTGCCACGCATCCCGGTCATCCTGGGGTGCCGTGCGCCACCGCGCCTCGAAGACCTCATGCGCGTGGAATGGCAGGCCCTCGTCGAGATAGCCCATGGCCATCGCCCACACCTGCGCGTCACTGAGGCCGCCGATCGGCGTGATTCCAGGAACGGCGAGGCTCGGATCCGCATCGGCCGGCAGCGGTCGGCCGAGCAGGTCGCGCGGACGCTCCGTGGTCACGGGCGCTCGAGTGCGCCGAGCCATTTGATCAGTGCGGTGTTGAAGAGCGCAGGCTGCTCCTCGTGCGGGAAGTGCCCCGTTGGCAGGTCGATGCGTAGGTAGGGGGCTCGAACGTAGGCATCGCTGCCGTCAACCGAGGACGCGAGAACCATCGGATCGAATTCGCCCTGCACCTGAAGGACACTGCGCTGGACCGGGGCCTCCATGAGCGACATGTAGGTGATGCCGTCGGGTCGGATGGACGAACGGACCGCCCATCGGTGGTACTCGACTGCGGTATGAGCGGTAGGCCAGCGCAGGAATGCACTTCGGTAGGCGTCGGCGGTGGTGTCATCGAGCCAGGCAGCGTCATGTGACCACGAGGCGATGAGGTCGCGTATTCGTGCACCTTCATGTGCGGTCAGCGATCGCTCCGGAATGAACGGCAGCTGGAAGCCAAGGGTGTACTTCAGTGCCGACTGCTGATGCGGATCACGCCACAATGCGCGACGCAACTGCCGGGGGTGCGGCATAGATACCGGCACGATGGCCCGCACAACTTCCGGTTCCAGGACTGCAGTCGACCATGCGCCGATACCGCCCCAGCCGTGGCCGACGATGACAGCCTCCGTCAGGCCCATACAGCGGATCACGCCGGCGATATCCGCGGCGAGCGTTCGCGGGTCGTAGCCCTCCGGCGGGTGGTCGGATCCGCCGTAGCCGCGCAGGTCCATCGCGATGGCCCGGTATCCGGCCGCGGCGAGTGCGGTCAGTTGGTGTCGCCACGTCCACCAGAACGTGGGGAAGCCATGCAGCAGTACGACGGCAGGTCCATCACCGATATCGGCGACGTGGAAACGCGCACCGTTGGCCGCGACATCCCGATGGGTCCACGGACCAGCGGCCCGGATGGCCGCATCGGGTTCAGGCAGGGGCACCGCGCTAGGCGCCGGGGATCTCGGGCAGCTCGACAGCGACCGGCGTACCCGAGAGTGCAGCCTTCGTCTTCTCGAACTCAGCGATCGCGATCGTCGGCGGCTTTGCCTCCTCGAAGTTCTTCTTCGCGAGCAGGCCCGTGACCGTGCCGGCGATGAGCAGGAGGACGGTGACGATCAGCATGCCGGCCCAGACCGGCAGACCGAGAGCGACGAGAACGAACGCGAGGGTCAGCAGCAGGAACAGGGTGGCAAATCCGGCGATCATCGCCGTGGCGACACCGAGTGCACCGCCGATACCTATCCGGTTGCCGGTCGCCGACACCTCGGTCTTGAGGAGTGCGGCCTGGGCCTTGGCGAGCCGTTGGGCGTCGGCGACGGTCTTGCTGACCAGGTCCTTGATGCTCGGTTCTGGCTGGGGGGGCATGGCTTCCTCCGGTTGGGCAGGTCCCTGAAGGCTATCGGGCCTCACCCTGTTCGTACACGTCCGGGATTCCGTCGCCGTCCGCATCGGCCTCCTCACGGGAGTAGACCTCGCGGTAGTGCCGGTTGCGGAAGCGCAGGGCCGCGGCACCGAGGAGGGCCGCTAGGACCGAGGCGGAGAGGACGGCAACCTTGGCCGACTCGAGCAGGCTCTCATCGGTTGTGTAGGCCAATTCGGTGATCAGCAGGGCGACGGTGAAGCCGATGCCGGCGATCACGCCGATGGCGCCCACGTCGCGCCAGCTCAGGTCCGGACTCAGCGAGGCGCGAGTGAATCGCGCCGTGAGCCAGGCGGCGCTGAACACGCCAATCGGCTTGCCGACGACGAGGCCGATGATGATGCCGATCGCGACGGGAGTGGCGAGTGACTCGGCGAAACCGATGCTGCGGAAGTCGACACCGGCAGAGAAGAAGGCGAACAGCGGTACACAGATCCCGGCGCTGATCGGATGGATGAGGTGCGACATGCGGTCCGCTGGGGCCTTCTCTTCACCTGGGTCCGGGCGGACACGGGTCAGGAAGCCGAAGACAACACCAGCGATGGTTGCGTGGATCCCGCTCTCATGCGTGAAGTACCAGCCGGCCAGCACCAGGGGTAGGTAGATGAGCGGTGACGTCACGCGTTTCCGCTGCGCGAAGGCATACGCGGCGAATGTGGCGAGGGCCGCGAGGAACCAGATCACGGAGAAGTGATCGGAGTAGAAGATCGCGATGACGGTGATGGCGCCGAGGTCGTCGACGACGGCCAGCGTCAACAGGAATGCGCGCAGGGCGACGGGAAGCCGTCGGCCGACGACAGCGAGCACGGCGAGCGCAAACGCTATGTCGGTGGCCATCGGGATGCCCCAGCCGGTCACCGAGCCCTCAGCCGACATCGCGTTGACCGCGACGAAGATGGCGGCGGGTAAGACCATCCCGCCGAGGGCGGCGGCCGCGGGCACGACGGCCTCACGGACCTTCGACAGCGAGCCGAGGACGAGTTCGTGCTTGAGTTCGAGGCCGACGACGAAGAAGAACACGGCGAGCAGCCCATCAGCAGCCCACACGCCGAGGGGCAGGTCGAGGTGGAGCGAGATCGGACCGACCTTGGTGTCGACGAGGGCCTCGTAGCTTGCACCCCACGGGGAGTTCGCCCATGCGAGCGCGAAGCCGGCGGCGATCAGCAGCAGGACGCCACCGAAGGTCTCGTCGCGCAACTGCTGCAGCAGCCAGCCGCGCTGCCCCAGCGTGGGGCGGCTGAGGAACTCGCTGCCCTGACTCACGTGGTCAGCCTAACGACAGCCTGCGCCATCGCGAGGGCGTCAGTCCTCGGCTGATCCGGCCGCCAGGCCACTGCTGATCAGACCCATGACCGCGGGATCGGCGAGGGTGGTCGCGTCGCCGATGGTGCGGTTCTCGGCGACATCGCGGAGCAGGCGGCGCATGATCTTGCCGGAGCGAGTCTTGGGCAGTTCGGCGACGACGAGGATCTGACGGGGCTTCGCGATCGGCCCGATCTCATGGGCGACGTGGTCGCGCAGCTCCTTCTGGATCGCGGCCCCGTCCTGGCCGTCGACGCCACCCCGGAGGATGACGAACGCGACGATGCCCTGGCCGGTCATCTCGTCGGCTGCACCGACCACCGCCGCCTCAGCGACCTTCGGATGCGATACGAGCGCCGACTCGACCTCGGTGGTCGAGATGCGGTGGCCGGAGATGTTCATGACGTCGTCGACGCGGCCGAGCAGCCAGATGGCGCCTTCGTCGTCCCACTTGGCACCATCGCCAGCGAAGTAGTACTGCGGCCAGCGAGACCAGTACGTGTCGACGTAGCGCTGCTTGTCGCCCCAGATCCCACGGAGCATCGCGGGCCAGGGCTCGGTGAGGACGAGGTAGCCGCCACCGCCATTGCCGACGGGTGTCCCGTTGTCGTCGACGATCGCCGCACCGATGCCCGGCAGCGGTCCCATCGCGGAGCCTGGCTTGCAGGCGGTGACACCCGGCAGCGGCGAGATCATGATCGCGCCCGTCTCGGTCTGCCACCACGTATCGACGATCGGGCAACGGCCACCGCCGATGACGTCGCGATACCACATCCACGCCTCGGGGTTGATCGGCTCACCGACTGAGCCGAGGAGGCGCAGGCTCGAGAGGTCCTTGCCGTTCGGCAGGTCGTCGCCCCACTTCATGAAGGTGCGGATCGCCGTCGGCGCGGTGTACAGGATGGACACCTTGTGGCGCTCGACGATGTCCCACCAGCGGTCCTTGGTGGGGGTGTCGGGCGTGCCCTCGTAGACGACCTGCGTCACGCGGTTGGCCAGCGGCCCGTAGACGATGTACGAGT
>CAIVQM010000302.1 GCA_903908025.1 uncultured bacterium | reverse complement strand
GAAGTTGGCGGCGGGGCTTTGGGGCGGCCAGATCTATACCTCGGCCGACTCGGGTGCGACGTGGACGGCGGCGGGGATCTCCAGGAGGGTCTGGGTGACCCTCTGGAGCGACTCCAGGAGCGAGGTCTTGCCTGAACCGGCCGGACCAACGAGCGCCACGTTGCGTATCCGGTCCGGCGCCGTTGCGGTGGGGGCGGCCCCGGGTTTCCTGTCCGTGCGCTTGTCAGCCATGTGCTGGGCTCCTTAGTCGACTTCTCGCTAGCCTCCACCCTGCTCGCCTTCGGAAGCAACCGGACCGCCGCTTGCCGCGGGGTCTCGGGTGCGGCCGATAGCATCGTCATCGTGCTGAACAACCCGGCGGCCCGCAAGGCCGTCAGCGGCCTAGTCGAGCCGCCTGCGCGACTGCTGCTGCGCATGCATGTCTCGCCCGACGCGGTGACCCTCGTCGGCACCGCTGGCGCCGTTGCTGTCGCACTGGTGTGTCTGCCGCAGGGCTGGTTCGTTGTCGCGGTCATCCTGCTCACGCTCCTGACGCTCAGTGACCTGCTCGACGGGACGATGGCGCGCATGGCGGGCACCTCAGGACCGTGGGGGAACTTCCTCGATGCCACGCTGGATCGGCTGTCGGACGGGGCGATCTTCGGTGGGCTCGCCCTGTACGGCGCGTTCCACGGGCAACCGTGGATCACGGCGGCGGCGACGCTGGCTCTGGTCACCGGCCAGGTGACGTCTTACTCGAAGGCGCGAGCCGAGGCCGTGGGCGCGACCGCCAATGTCGGCATCGCCGAGAGAGCCGAGCGGCTGCTCATCGTCGCGTTCGCCGCGCTCCTGACCGGCTTCGGTGTTCCTTACGTGCTGCCGGCGGCACTGTGGCTCCTGGGCGCCCTCGGCCTCGTCACGATCGCACAGCGCATTCGCACCGTTCGAGCTCAGCTTCGCCCTGCGGGCGGCACCGAGCCGCATGAGTGACGCGAACTCCTCGCGATCGCGCAAGCCGATGGCGGTCGCGAGTGACGCCGTAACCGAGTGGGCCTTCGCCTTCGGGTGGAATGTTGTCCGCCGGCTCCCCTCCCGTGCCGCCTATGCGACGTTCGACCGCGCTGCCGACGTCATCTGGCGCAAGCGTGGGCCGGGTGTGATCCAGTTCGAACGGAACCAGGCGCGGATCCACCCGAGCGCGAGTGCCGCGGACCTGAGGGAGTTGAGCCGGCTCGGCATGCGCAGTTACCTGCGCTACTGGTGCGATGCCTTCCGGCTCCCGACGTGGTCGCATGAGCACATCCTCGAGAGGCAGGATCTCGAGGACAAGTACCTGATGGACGAGGCCGTGGCGGCCGGCAAGGGCGCGATCATGGTCGTCACTCACGGCGGCAACTGGGATCACGCCGGAGCCTGGGGCTGCCTGCGCTACGGCGGGCTCACCACCGTGGTCGAGCGGCTCAAACCCGAGGGCCTCTACCGGCGATTCCTGGCCTACCGTGAGTCGCTGGGGATGGAGATCATCCCGACGGGGGAGCCCGACATCATCCGCACGCTGGCGCGCCGGTTGCAGGAAGGGCGCCTCGTCCCGCTGATGGGGGATCGCGACATCGGGCGCAACGGCGTGGCCGTCGATCTGTTCGGTGAGCCGGCCTCCTTGCCGGCGGGCCCAGCGGTGCTGGCCCTGCTGACCGGTGCACCCCTTCTGCCCGTCAGCCTCTGGTACGACGGCGTGATGTCCACCGGGCGCGTGCACCCGCGCGTCGCGATTCCGACCGGTGGGACTCGCGACGAGCAGATCCACGCGATCACGCAGGACGTCGCCCGAGCTTTCGAGGAGGGCATCCGCGACCACAGCGCCGACTGGCACATGATGCAGCCGGTGTGGATCGCCGATCTGGACCCGGCGCGCAGGAGGTCCGAGTGAAGGTCGGCATCGTCTGCCCCTACTCGTGGGATGTCCCCGGGGGTGTGCGCTCCCATGTGGCAGACCTGGCGGTTGCGCTGAGCGATCACGGGCACGATGTCAGCGTGCTCGCTCCGGTCGATGACCCCGCTGATCTGCCCTCGTGGGTCGCGGACGGTGGTCGCCCCACGGCCGTTAGGTACAACGGCTCGGTCGCACGCCTGAGCTTCGGGGTGAAGGCCACGCGCCGTGTCCGGGGCTGGATCCGCGATGGCGACTTCGACATCGTCCACGTGCATGAGCCGGTAGCGCCGAGTCTGTCGATCCTCGCCCTCTGGGTCGCCCGCGGGCCCCTCGTCGCCACGTGGCACTCGTCGCACGATCGCTCACGCATCATGTCGGCCGGCTACTACATCGGGCAGACCGCGATGGAGAAGGTTCGTGGGCGCATCGCCGTCAGCGAGGACGCGCGGCGCACGATGGTGGCGCACCTTGGCGGGGACGCCGTGCTCATCCCGAATGGCGTACGTGTCTCGGCGTTCGCGTCGACCGATCGACTGCCCGACCTCGGCGATGAGCGACCGCGGATCCTCTTCCTCGGCCGGATGGACGAACCGCGCAAGGGCCTGTCGGTCCTCTTTGACGCACTTCCCGCGGTCCTGCGGGAGATCCCCGACCTCGAGGTCCTCGTGGCTGGCCCGGGCGACGTCGACGATGCGCGTGAGGGGCTGGACGCGGACTGCCAGCAGGCGGTGACCTTCCTCGGGTTCATCAGCGATGTCGACAAGGCCCGTGCCCTGCGGTCCGTCGACGTATACGTGGCGCCGCACACCGGCGGAGAGTCCTTCGGCATCGTCCTCGTCGAGGCCATGGCAGCCCAGGCGGCCGTGCTGGCCTCGGATCTGCCGGCGTTCCGTCGGGTGCTGGAGGATGGCCGAAGCGGCCTGCTCTTCCCGAACGAGGATTCGGCCGCCCTCGCAGCGTCGTTGATCACGCTCCTTCAGGACGCCCCGCTTCGCGCCCACTACGTGGCCGAGGCCGATCGTCGGGTTCGCGAGTTCGACTGGGACCGGGTCGTGGACGATGTCATCGCCGTCTACGAGAGCGTCCGAGCACCTGGCGAGAAGGTCACCGAGGATCTCCGGGGTCAGCTGGTCGGTCGGCTCGGCGGCAGGAGCGAAGGCGCATGAGCACGTGGATGGTGCTGGGCGTGTTTCTCGCTGTCGGCCTTCTGCTCCTGGGGGCGTACCTCAGCATGACGGCGGGCCGGCTCGACCATCTGCATCGTCGCATCGACTCCTCGCGCCTGCTCCTTGACGCACAACTGCTGCGGAGGTCGTCGGTCGCACTCGAGTTGGCATCCGGACACCTGCTCGACCCAGCCGCCAGCCTGGTGCTCGCGTCCGCCGCACACCACGCCCGCACATCGGCCGACCTCAGCGACGACGACCATGCCATGGCCGAGTCGGATCTGACGGCCGCCCTGGTCGCCGCGCTCGATGCTGAGGATCTGGCCCTTGCGGCCGAATCCCCGGAAGGGGCCGAGACCCTCGAGGAGCTCGAGGCGGCCTGCCGTCGCGTCCAGTTGACCCGCCGCTTTCACAACGACGCCGTACGGGCCTGCCGTCAGTTGCGGCGCCAGCGGATGGTCCGACTCTTCCGGCTCGCGGGTCACACACCATGGCCGGAGAGCTGGGAGATGGACGACTCCATGCCCGAGGGTCTGCCGGTCTGATGAGAGGGCGGCCCAGCGCGGTGCTGCCCGTGCGAGCACCAGGCCCTAGGATTGGGGCCCCTGCACGGCATTCGGCCGTGCGCGCCGGTCAGCAGGTGAGGTCGAAGTGACGGACGTGTCGCCAGTCGTCGGAACAGATCGCGTCAAGCGCGGAATGGCCGAGATGCTCAAGGGCGGCGTCATCATGGACGTGGTCACCCCGGAGCAGGCAAAGATCGCCGAGGACGCCGGAGCCGTCGCCGTCATGGCGCTGGAGCGCGTCCCTGCCGATATCCGGGCGCAGGGTGGAGTTTCGCGCATGTCCGACCCGGACATGATCGACGGAATCATCGCGACGGTGTCGATCCCCGTCATGGCCAAGGCCAGGATCGGCCACTTCGTCGAAGCCCAGGTGGTCCAGGCCCTCGGTGTCGACTACATCGACGAGTCCGAGGTGCTGACCCCGGCTGACTACGCCAACCACATCGACAAGTGGAAGTTCACGGTTCCCTTCGTCTGTGGCGCGACCAACCTCGGGGAGGCGCTCCGTCGCATCAACGAGGGCGCAGCGATGATCCGCTCCAAGGGCGAGGCCGGCACTGGCGACGTATCGAATGCCGTCACTCATATGCGCACGATCCGCGCAGAGATCAACCGCTTGTCGTCAATGGCCGAGGACGAGCTGTACGTCGCGGCCAAGGAGATGCAGGCTCCGTACGCACTCGTGGCCGAGGTTGCCAGGAAGGGCGCACTGCCCGTCGTGCTGTTCACGGCAGGCGGCATTGCCACGCCGGCGGATGCGGCGATGATGATGCAACTGGGTGCCGATGGCGTGTTCGTCGGTTCCGGGATCTTCAAGAGCGGCAGCGGTGCTGCCACGCCGGAGGATGCACTGAAGCGAGCGACCGCCATCGTCCGGGCAACCCGCCACTTCAATGAGCCCGATGTGATCGCCGAGGTATCTCGCGGTCTCGGTGAGGCGATGGTCGGCATCAACGTTGCGGATCTGCCGGTCCACCACCGCCTGGAGGACCGGGGCTGGTGAGCTCGTCCCCGCTGGTGGGGGTGCTGGCGCTGCAAGGTGACGTGCGTGAGCACATCCACTCACTGGAGCGTGCTGGTGCCCGAGCCCTGGCTGTCGGCAACGTCGAGGTCCTGCTGACCGTCGTCGGTCTGGTGATCCCCGGTGGCGAGTCGACGACCATGTCGAAGCTCGCGATCAGTGACGGGCTGCTGGAGCCGCTGCGTGCGGCGCGCATAGCAGGGTTGCCAATGTACGGCTCCTGCGCAGGCATGATCATGCTCGCCGACCGGGTGAACGACGCGCGCCATGATCAGGAGACCATCGGCGGGATCGATATGACGGTCCGACGCAATGCCTTCGGTCGGCAGGTCGACTCCTTCGAAGCGGCGCTGCCCTTTGCGGCCCTTGGTGAGCCGGACTTCCCCGCGGTATTCATCCGGGCTCCATGGGTCGAATCGGTCGCCGACGACGTCGAGGTGCTTGCCCGCATCCAACGAGGGGACGGCGAGAGTACGATCGTTGCGGTCCGGCAGGGACCATTGCTGGCGACGGCGTTCCATCCCGAACTGACGGGGGACACGCGCGTGCACGAGATGTTCGTCGAGATGGTGAGGGAACACGCATGAGCGGCCATTCCAAGTGGGCGACGACCAAGCACAAGAAGGCTGTCGTCGATGCCCGGCGCGGCAAGTTGTTCGCGCGCCTGATCAAGAACATCGAGGTCGCGGCCCGCATGGGCGGTGGCGACGTCAATGGCAATCCGACGCTCTATGACGCTATGCAGAAGGCCCGCAAGAACTCTGTTCCGCTCGACAACATCGAGCGCGCAGTCAAGCGCGGATCCGGCGCCGAGGCGGGCGGAGCCGACTGGCAGACGATCATGTACGAGGGCTACGGCCCTAACGGCGTTGCGCTCCTGGTCGAGTGCCTGACCGACAACCGAAATCGCGCGGCCACCGATGTTCGCGTCGCACTGACGCGGAACGGCGGGTCGATGGCCGATCCCGGATCGGTCTCGTACATGTTCACTCGCAAGGGTGTCGTGATTGTGGCTAAGGCCGACGGAGTCTCGGAGGACGACATCCTGATGGTTGTCCTCGATGCTGGTGCCGAGGAGGTCAACGACCTAGGGGAGTCCTTCGAGATCGTCTCGGAGGCCACCGACATGGTCGGCGTGCGCAAGGCGGTGCAGGGGGCAGGCATGGACTACGAGTCGGCCGAGGCGACCTTCCTGCCGAGTGTGAGTGTCGACCTTGACGAGGACGGTGCGCGCAAGCTGTTCCGCCTCATCGAGGCCCTCGAGGACAGCGATGACGTGCAGAACGTCTATGCGAACTTCGATGTGAGCGACGATGTCATGGAAGCGGTCGGCTAGCCATGAACGACTTCGTCGGCACCCAGATGCGGGGCTGGGACGCGGCGACGTTCCGCACAGCGAGCGGCGACCCCACCATGCGGTCGACGGTGGTGGCCCTCACCGTTCTGGACTCGACTCCGGACTGGCAGCGACTGCGCGCGCGACTCGAGCGACTGACGCTGTGCGTTCCTGCCCTCCGCATGCGACCGCTGTTCGGCGCGCTCGGCATGTCGGCCCCGCGGTTGGCCGTCGATCCGGACTTCGACCTTGATGTGCATGTTCGTCGCTACCGGTTGCCGCTGGAAGCCGGCTGGAGTGACGTGCTCGATGACGCGCGGCGGATGAGCCTGACGGACTTCGACCGTGATCGACCGCTGTGGGAGGCCGCCCTGATCGAGGGCCTGCCCGAAGGCCAGGCGGCGTTCCTGCTCAAACTGCACCATTCGATCGCCGACGGCCAGGCCACAGTGATGATGGGTCTGAACCTCTTCGAGTTCGGCCCCGACGCCGACCCGAATGAGGCGCCGCCCCCGCCGGCTCCGGAAGCCGAGGACGTGGGGGTGCGCGATGTGACCTACGCAAACCTCGCCGACACGCTGCGTAGGGGAACCGATCTGGCGGTGTCGACCGTGCGTGGTGTCCTCGATCTGGCCAAGGGCACGGTCACCGAGACGCAGGCCACGTGGGAACAGGCGTGGAACACGCTGACATCCATCGGCCGGATGGCGGCGGTTCCGGACGGCCCCATGTCGCTGGTGATGATCGGGCGTGGCACGACGTATCGCTTTGCAGCGTTCGAACTGCCCTTCGCCGGCGTTCGCGGCGCGGCGAAGGCCCACGATCTGAACGTCAACGATGCCTTCATGGCTGCCATCGCCCTGGGCATGGATGCCTACCATCGACGGCACGGCGTCGTGGCAGAGGAACTCCGCGTCAATGTGCCGATCAGCCTCCGCGGAGACGCGGGTGACCGCAGCGGCCAGGCTTCGAATGCCGTGAGCATCGCGCGATTCCCGCTGCCGATCGCCGGGCTCACCTCGGTCGAGCTCATGGGGATCTCGCACGACCTGGTG
>CAIVQM010000301.1 GCA_903908025.1 uncultured bacterium | reverse complement strand
CTCAGGCCATCGGCCTGCTCGCTGCCATCATCATCCTGCTGATCACGTTCGGTTCGATCGTGGCGGCCGGCCTGCCGATCATCGTCGCCCTCACCGGTCTCGTCGCCGGCCAGCTGCTGGTCATCATCGCCGCGCGGTTCATGGACGTGGCCTCGTTCGCGCCGACGCTCGCGGCGATGATCGGGCTGGGCGTCGGCATCGACTACGCCCTGTTCATCATGAACCGGTTCAACCAGGCGGTGCGCAACGGATCGGCTCCCAAGGACGCCGTCCTGGAGGCCGTCGGCACCGCAGGCAAGGCCGTGGCGTTCGCCGGCACAACGGTGATGGTCGCCCTCCTCGGCATGTTCGTCCTGCGCATCAACTTCTTCAACGGCCTCGCCATCGCCGCAGCCGCCGCCGTTCTGATGGTGATGCTCTCGGCCCTGTGGATGCTCCCCGCCCTGCTGTCGCTGCTCGGCACGAAGGCGCTGAGCATCCGGATGCCGTGGGCGCGACATCCCAAGCCCGAGGATCCCGCCGCTTCGCGATGGGCGAAGTACGGCACCCTGCTGCAGCGCATGCCGCTGGTCCCCGTGATCCTGTCGCTCGTGATCATCGGCGTGCTCGCCTCTCCGGCACTGTCGATGGAGATGGGCTTCCCCGACGACGGATCCGAGGCCAAGGGCTCTCCCCTGCGCGTGGGCTTCGACCTCATGTCGACCGGCTTCGGCCCGGGCACCAACGGACCGTTCTTCGTTGCCGTGCAGATGCAGAAGCCGGATGACTACACGGCGCTCGCGCAGGTCATCACCGCGCTGGAGAAGACACCGGGAGTTGCGTCGACGATCCCGTCATCGGGAATGCTCCCGCTGCTCGAGCTCGACAAGCAGGTATTCGGCATCGACGGCAAGGTCACCTCGGTGATCGTCAAGCCGGCGACCCCGCCATCGTCCGAGGACACGACGGCTCTCCTCGACCGCATCCGCGGCACCACGGCACCGGAGATCGCGACGCAGTCCGGCGCGACCATCTATGTCGGTGGCGCGCAGGCGGTCGCGGAAGACTTCACGACGGTCCTCACGGGCGCGCTGCCGGTCTTCCTGCTGCTGGTCGTCGGACTCGGCTTCCTGGCCCTCATGCTGCTGTTCCACTCGCTGGTGATCCCGTTGACGGCCGCGGTGACATCGCTGCTGTCGTTCGCCAGCGCGCTGGGCGTCACGGTCGCGGTGTTCCAGATGGGCGTCGGCGACGCACTGCTTGGAGTGACGGGGACGGGCCCGATCCTGCCCTTCCTGCCGATCATGGTCTTCGCGATCCTGTTCGGCCTGTCGATGGACTACCAGGTCTTCCTGGTCACGCGTATGCGCGAGGAGTGGGAGAGGTCCCACGACAACTCCGACGCCGTGCGACTTGGTCTCGCGGGCTCCGGCAAGGTTGTCGTCGCCGCCGCGACGATCATGACGTGCGTCTTCCTGTCCTTCGTCCCCACGCCCCTCGACACCATCAAGCTGTTCGGTGTGGCGCTGGCGTCCGCCGTCATCATCGACGCCTTCCTGGTCCGGCTCGTGCTCGTGCCCTCGCTCATGAGTCTGTTCGGTCGGGCCAACTGGTGGGTCCCGAAGTGGCTCGATCGGATCCTGCCGACAATCAAACTCGAGTAGCACTAGCGCGGGATGCTCAGCGACTTCCGTTGCCTGCCAAGGGAAGTGGCATGGCAGAAGCTACTTGGATCCCTACTTTCGCTTGAACGCGAATACCGGGAAGAGACACACACCGATAAAGCCGATAACGGCCGACCAGGGCGTACCTACATTCGCGACCCACATGATTGTTCCAGTCGTCATTAAGGCTAGGGCCACCACGATCCGGATGATCTGACGGCTCTTGTCGGACATCGTTTCCCCGTTTCGTCGGACCGCGAATACCGGTCATGCTAGATGGATCGGGCTCCGGAAGGCGCACTGAAAGATCCATCATCAAACCGCGGTGCGCCCGGCCCACGTCAGCGCCGGACGGCGCATCCGGGACGGTGCTGCCGATTGCATGCCGAGGTTTGGATCTGCGCGCCCGAGGGCATCACGGCGGAGTGACCCCCCAACATCCGCGGTGGAGGGCGGAATAGACCGGAATAGACGACTGGTCACGATGTGGGTGATTTGCCCGCCCACGGCCAGGCCTTCATTCGGATAGAGCCGGCTACCGCGATCGCTGGGGACCCTGCCTGTCGCTATCCCGCTGTACCGTCACGGACATCTCTGGAGGAAACCATGCGAAGAATCCCGGCACTGATCGTCGGCCTGAGCCTCATCGCCCTGGTCGCAGGCTGCTCGAGCAATCCGGCGACAAGCCCGGCAACGAGCCCGCCACCCGTAGCAGTCTCCTTCCTGTGGGCCCTCAACTCTGAGGGTGGAACGATCACCGGCACCGGGGACACCGGCCTCACTCTGACGTTAACCGGGGTACGCGACTACGCCACAGAGTTCACCGACCGGCCGATCCGGCACAGCTACATGCTGTCCACCACCGACTTCACCAACGGGTGGGACAAGTGGTTTGGAGCCGACAAGCCCAATGCCGTCCTGTCGTACACCGAGCCGGCATCGAGCATGCCCGCCGCGATCGTCCTCGAACTGGCGAACCCCGTCTACGACGACTCGGCCCACACTCTGACGCTCGACGCATCCCGGCTGCTCCGCGAGTCCGCTCCGCACTCTGATGCCGTGGAGACGGTCGCTCCACCACGCACGCCGACCCCTACGACATTCACCGCAGGCTCCCTCTTCATCGACGGTGCCACCGACGGCTCATCTACCAGCTCGGCGTCCGCGTCTACCAGCGCGACCCCATCACCCTCCGGGAGTGTCACCGCTTCAGCGTCGAACACGGCCTCTACCGGAGCTTCTCCGAGTTCAACCTCGACGAAGGCCAGCGTCCAGGCAGCCGACCCGATTCCCGTCATCAACGGCTGCAGCATCGAGCCTGACACCCATTGCCCCAATGCGAACCTGGCCAATGCCTACCTGTCGGGTGCGAACCTCTCCGGCGCCGTGTTGACCGGGGCGAACCTCACCGACGCCACCCTCAACGGCGCGAACCTGAAGGGTGCTGACCTGTCGGACGCGACGATCACCGGATCGGTTCTTCGAGACGCGATCCTCGCGGTTACGACCTGGAAGGGCGCGGTGGCCTGGAGCACTGACATGACCCGTGCGAACCTTGCTGGCGCCGACCTCTCGAGCGCGGACTTCTCGGGCTCCGACTTCACCGACGCAACGATGACCGGTGTGAATCTCGCCGGCGCCCTCCTGGTCGATACCGACCAGGGCATGACGCAGCTGTCCGGAGCCGACCTGACCGGGGCGAACCTCAACAAAGTTCAGTTCCAAGGAGCCATGATCGGCACGAACCTGACCGGCGCGACGCTCACGAGCATGAGGTTCAACGGCTCCGACCTGACCAACGCAAACCTTTCGGACGCGAACCTGGCGAGTGCGGACCTGTCGGTCGTCACCTTGACGGGAGCGACGCTGGATGGCGCGATACTGACCGGGGCAACGTGGATCGACGGCCATGTCTGCGCTGCAGGTTCCATCGGCAAGTGCATCTAAGGCGCCGTCCCCGTCGGTACCAACGATCCGACGGGGACGAGCACGAATCGGCTTAGCCGCCGACCGACAGGCTGAAAACCGTCATGACGAGAATCGCGATGACCACCGCGATGGCGCCGAGAATCATTCCCACGACGCTCATCCCGGGCACTCGCCCATTGGCTTTGCCCTTCACGATGGCAACGATCCCGAGAATGACCGCGACACCTCCGAGAACAAAAGCGAAGATGTTGATGAATGGGAAGAAGGAGATCAGCACTGCCACGATCCCCAGGATCAAGGTCGTGATAGCCATGCCACTGCCTGACTTCGGGGTCGATGCCGGCAGCTTCGGGTCGCTTGCTGGTACGGGATTGGACATGTGGATCCTCCTACGTAGTCCAGCAATGCTGACGGAGGGAGAGGCCAGACCACGTCAGAAACTGGAGATTCTGATGTCGATCAGCCACCGGAGTGTGGCTCATGCGATGTCACCGTAACGATTCCTGCACCCCGATGCGCAGCGACGACGGAGCATCCTGATCCCCACGTAACGCCATATTTGCCACCATTTGGGGTCATTCTGGGAACCGCGGAGCGGCCTGGCTGCGGAGATCCAGCCGGTACGCCGCGCCAAAAGCCGTTGCCACTGCGTAGCCTTCGGACCACGGCTGATCGCGCTCCGCATCCGATGTCCAGGCTGACAACCCGACTACGCCCAAGGGGACGACATGGCAACCACGCACCGGGGCCACATCTATCACATCGCCGGCGCCCCACTTGTTACGCAAGCGGCGGAGCACCTCGCCGTCTTCCCCGACGGAGCCTTGGTTGTCGACGACGAGGGGATCATCCAGTGGTGCGGTGACTGGACAGCCCTTCCGGAGGAGCACGCAGGCGCGGATGTCGTCGACCATCACGGGGCCTTCATCCTGCCGGGATTCGTCGATACCCACATGCACTTCCCGCAGGTCTGGTGCGGAGACTCCTACGGCGGCGGTCAGCTGCTGGAGTGGCTCGACTACTGCATCTTCCCCTCCGAATCCAAGTTGGAGGACCCGGAGTACGCACGAATTGCAGCGGTGGAGTGGATTGATCGGATGGTCACGGCGGGCACGACCAATGCCCTCGTCTTCGGTTCGGCGTTTCCGCATGCGCAGGATTTCCTCTTTGAGGAGGCGCGCAGCCGCGGCATCCGACTGGTCTCCGGGACCGGTATCCAGACAGTTGGCCCCGACTCGGCCAGTCGTCTCATCGTCAGTGAGGCAACAGCCGTTGAGCATGTTCGCAACGAGATCGAGAAGTGGCATCCGCTGGACGCCGAAACTCGTCGCCATTCACTGCAGTCGGTCTCGGTGGTTCCCCGCTTCAGCCTGGCCGTGACCCCGACCACGCTTGCTGCGTTGGGCGAGGTCTACGACCACTACCGAGACGCGGGCGTGTACTTCACCTCCCACCTCAATGAGAACGCGCGCACCGGTACGGGTGAGACCGACACCGTCAAAGCCCAGTATCAGGTCAACAGCTACCTCGACACCTACGACGGGAAGTTCCTGCCCGGCTCGCAGGTGGGCGGCAAGAGCTTCCTTGGTCCGCGCAGCGTCATGGCGCATGCAGTGCACTGCCTCGACTCAGAACTCGCCCGGATGGCTGAGACCAGGACCTCCATCGCGCACTGCCCTGTCTCGCAGTTGTTCCTTGGCTCGGGGACGATGCCGTGGAAGCGGACTGTTGCCGCGGGCGTCAACATTGCCATCGGTAGTGACTTCGGTGGCGGGGACGAATGGTTCGTTCCGCAAATGTTGAATGCGTGCTTCAAGGTTCACATCTCCGAGCGCACGCCGGTGGGCATCGATCCGTATCCGACCGATGACCAATCGCTCTCACTGCATCCGGCAGAACTCCTGTTCACCGGAACGCTCGCCGGCGCACGCGCCCTCGATCTTGAAGACCGGACAGGCAACTTCGACGTCGGCAAGGAGGCCGATTTCGTCATTCTCGACCCCTCCCACTGGGACATGTACGACAAGACGCTGCGCGGCATGCACAAGCCAGATGACCCGATCCGTGCTCGCGATGCCTACCTGTTCGCGGTCATCATGCTGGCCAGGGAGAAGGCGCTCACCGGCACGTACGTCCGGGGACGCAAGCTGGAGACCTCATCAGGTACCGAACGATTGGGGGCCTGAGATCGCCCACGAAGCGTCGGCCATCGCCATCTTCTCGGCCGATCCCGCCCACCAGGCCGAGGTGGGCTCGTGGCAGGCCGGTATCGATGCTGCTGCCTCGAAATTCCCTGGGTTCATCGACTCGCAGGTGACGCCGCCGGTGACTACCGACGGTGATTGGGCTGTCGTGATGATCTTCGAGTCACCGCACGACCTTCACGTATGGCTCGATTCCGAGGAGCGGCGCTCGCTGCTGTCCGCCGGAGAGAAGTACGGCGTGGTGACCAAGGTGCCGACCATCGTGTTGGTCGAGGGACAATCCCCACCTCCCGGTATTGCGGTGATCCTGCACCGGGTCTCACCCCAGCGCGAGGTCGCCTTCAAGGCTGCCGAGAATGAGTTGCTGCTGGCATCGAAGAACTTCCCCGGCTTCACGTCCGCGGTATTGGTGCGCCCCACCATCAGCGATGGGCCCTGGGTATCGGCGACCATCTTCTCCTCGGAGGCAAATCTGCAAGGCTGGATGACATCCCCCGAGCGTGCTGCCCTGCTACCCAGGCTGCGCGAGCAGTTGTCGACGGATTTCGTGACCTATACCCGCCATACGCCGTTCGGCTCGATCGTTCGGTTTGACGGGAACTCCGCTCAGGTCACGCCCGACTGGAAGACGGCGATGATCGTCCTGCTCGTGCTGTTCCCGATCGTCATGCTGTTGACGCGCTTCTTCGGGCCGGCCGTGGAGGGGCTTGGACTCAATCCCGGGCTGACCACCTGGTTCAGCAATGTCGCCAGCGTCGCCCTTCTGACATGGGTGTTCATGCCCTGGGCCACCAAGGTCTTCGCATGGTGGCTGGATCCCGTCGAGGGTGCCGCCTTGAAGCCAACGATCAAGGGAATCGTCATCCTCGTGATTCTGTACGCCATCACGCTGGCGATCTTCCTAGCAACACGTTCCCTGCAATTCTGGGACTACAGCAAATAGGACCTTCCGGTTACCGCGGGACATTTCGATGCGCCAGAACAACTTCTCACGTAGACGCCCGCGTTCTGGGGAGCAACGGGGGGGCGCAGCGAACTACTGTCCGGACAAACGCAAGACAAACCCGACAGGAGACACCATGCAGATCAGGGGAATACGGCGACTCGTGGTTGTGTGTGCCGCGATCGCAGTCGCCAGCGCAACGATGGTCCTCGCTCCGCCCGCATGGTCATCGGACAACGTGAATCTTGCGTCAGTGCAGCCCAAGGTTCCCTTCACGGTCTACGCACCGACGTTCACGGCCGGCCTGCCATTGCTGAGCGTGAAGGTGAGCAAGTTCGATCCCCAGGCCGTTGGCGGGAAGCCAGGTCAGTGCACCTACTACCTGAAAGCGCAATACGGGAACTGGAACCCTTCGCTGACTCTCACTGAGTCATTCCCGTGCTCGGACGAGGGTTTCCCGATGCTGAAAGTCGCTTCGTTCCACGCCAAAGGATCGCAGGTCTTCATCAACACCAACTGCCCGAATACCAGTGCGGTCGGCGAAGCGGATTGCGCCACGGGATCAACGGCAACTCCCGCCGAACTACTGCTGAACAACGGCAGCACCTGGATCGTCCTGCCAGCCCGAGGCGGACACCAGAAGACTCAAGCGCAACTGAACACCCACCGGCTCAACGCGAAGCAGATCGAGCGCATCGTCCGGAGCCTGTCCGTCGCCAACTAGAACGGCACGATCGAGGCCTCAGAGCTCCTGAGGCACCGCGCACTACAGAGGGGCCACACTCTTGCGAGTGCGGCCCCTCTGCATGACGTCGCGCCAGCGCTACGCCGAGCGTGTCCATTGGCATCAGCTGCAGCCGGACGTGCTCCCGCAGCCTTCGCAGACGTAGCAGCTGCCAGCCGGGCGCATCTTGATCCCGCAGGTCATGCACAGCGGGGCATCGGATGCGGTGCCGGTGATCTCCTCGAGCAGCTCGGCGCTGGAGTGCGCCTTGCTGGCCGCCTTGACGGGTGTCGCCTCGACGGCGGCCTCAGCTGCTGCCTCGTCCGTCTCGACTGCCTCATCGATGGCAACATCGAGATCAGCTGATGCTGCCGGCACCGCCGGGCCGTAGTTGGCGGCAACGGTCGCAGCCCGCTCATCAGCGGTGTGGATGCCTAGGCCGGCGCGCTGCTCGTACGGCAGGTAGTCGAGGGCCAGGCGACGGAAGATGTAGTCCATGATCGACTGCGAGATCCGGATGTCCGGATCGTCGGTCATGCCCGCCGGCTCGAACCGCATGTTGACGAACTTGCTGACGAAGGCCTCCAGCGGCACGCCGTACTGCAGCGCGATGCTGATCGCGATCGAGAAGGCATCCATCACACCGGCCAGGGTCGAGCCCTGCTTGCCGAGCTTCAGGAAGACCTCGCCCAGACCGTTGTCGGGGTAGGAACCCGCGGTCATGTAGCCCTCAGCGCCGGCCACCGAGAAGCTGGTGGTGCGGCTCGGACGGCTCTTCGGCAGGCGCCGACGGACCGGCTGACCGGCGATTGCGGCAGCGACGGCCGCAGCGGTGACGTCAACGATCTCGTCGACCTTCTTCGCCTTGGCATCGCTGAGCGGCTGGCCGACCTTGCAGTTGTCGCGGTAGATCGCGAGCGCCTTGATGCCGAGCTTCCAGCCCTGGAAGTAGATCTCCTCGACCTCGTCGATCGTCGCCGTCTCCGGCATATTGACGGTCTTGGAGATCGCGCCCGAGATGAACGGCTGGACGGCCGCCATCATGCGCACGTGACCGAGCGGGCTGATCGAGCGCAGTCCCATCGCGGTGTCGAAGATCTCGTAGTGCTCGGTCTTCAGGCCGGGCGCGTCGACAACGTGACCGTTCTCTCCGATGTACTCGATGATCGCCTCGACGGTCTCCTCGGTGTAGCCGAGGCGACGCAGCGCACGCGGGATCGTCTGGTTGACGATCTGCATGGAGCCGCCACCGACGAGCTTCTTGAACTTCACCAGGGAGAAGTCCGGCTCGATGCCCGTGGTGTCGCAGTCCATCATGAAGCCGATGGTGCCCGTGGGCGCGAGGACCGACGCCTGGGCATTGCGCCAGCCGTTCTGCTCGCCGATCACCTGGTTGTCTAGCCACGCCTTGTTGGCGACCTTCAGCACGTCGCCGTCAAGGCTGGAGATCGTGCGGACGTTGTCGCCAGCGGCCGCGTGCTTGCGCATGACGCGCTTGTGGCCGTCGACATTGCGTGCGTAGCCCTCGTACGGACCGACGATGCCGGCCAGCTCG
>CAIVQM010000300.1 GCA_903908025.1 uncultured bacterium | reverse complement strand
GGGCCGGCGCTGCCGTGGCCGCCATCACCACACCCACGACCGCCAGAACGACGAAGTTGTACGACCAGGCCAGCCCGAAGACTGCCGGCGGTGGCTGCCACGCTGGCTGCTCCAGCGACAGGTACCACTCTGAACCGGTGGTGACCCAGCGCCCGGACCCGATCGCGTAGCCAACGACAATCGCGAGGGCCACGACCATCGACACCACGCGCCACGCCGCCATCGCTACTCCCTCAGTGCCCGCGCGTCGGACTCGCGCAGCGCAACATCCAGCATGTCCGGCGCATCGATGGCCCGCAATGCGTCGACACCGAGCTCGTTGAGCCGACGCGCCTGCCGCAGGGCCTGGGTGTCGAAGGAACCGACGAACCGGTTGTAGCCGCGGACCGCCTGGTCAAGGCCCCGCCGCATCCCCTCGAGGTGCTCGACTAGAACACCAAGCCGTGACAGCATCTCGGCCCCTGCGCGCTTGATCTCCTCCGCGTTGTCGGCCATCAGCTGGCGCTGGTAGCCGAAGCCCACGGTGCGCAGCAGGGCGAGCATCGTCGTCGGGGTCGCCAGCACCACGCGGCGTTCGAAGGACTTCTCCAGCAGCAGGCCGTCGGCATCGAGGGATGCCGACAGCAGCGACTCGAGCGGGAGGAACATCACGACGAAGTCCGGGCTCATCGCGGAATCTGCGTACCGCTTGCCCGAGAGCTCACGCACCCGCGCCAGCACATCGGCCGCGTGCTTGGCCATCAGCGCATCGCGCTGCACGGGATCGTCGGTGCCGACGGCCTGCCAGTAGGCATCGAAGGGGAACTTCGCATCGATGAGGATCTCACCGCCGCCAGGGAGCATGACGACGACATCAGGCCGCAGCGTGCCCTCGCCGACAACGCGAATGTCCTGCCGGGTGAAGTGCGTTCCTTCGAGCAGGCCGGCGTGCTCCAGCAGCTTCTCGAGCTGCATCTCCCCCCACTGCCCACGGGTCTGGCCCCGGGCGAGCGCACCTGCCAGCTGCTTGGTTGCGGCTTCGAGCGACTGGTAGCGCTCCTGAGCGGCCGACATCTGTGTGGTGATGGTCGCCTCGGCAGCGGTGCGCTCGCGACTGGCGGTGTCCGCAGCGCGGCGCATGCTCTCGAGGCTGTCGCGAACGGGCTGCAGAAGCTCGGCCACCGAGCGGGACATCCCCTGCTGGTCACGCAGGGCCTCGTTGTCGGTGCGCATGGACGCCAGTGCACCCTCGAGGGTCGCGGCCCGCAGCCGCTCCCGGGCAAGCGGCCGGCCCATCGCGATCCAGGTGGCGAGAGCGCCGACGAGCAGGCCGACGATCCCGGCGATGAGCAGCGCAGCGGCAGAGGTCATGCGGACATGGTCCCGCGGACCTGTGACATTGCCCGGCTGCCGCGCGACCACGGGGTTGCTGCCCCTCCTGTGACAAAGGGGCAGCACCTCCCCCGTGGCTCCGGGTTTCCCCGGGCCCGTTCCCCCGAACCGGGCAGCGCCCACGCTAGAACGCCGGTCTGACATCCGCCGACCTGCGCGAGTGCCTGTGGACAGTCCGGGCGTCCACAGGCCCCGCGCTGCCGAGCCGACGGGCTCGTGGCAGACTCGAGTGCCCCAAAAAATCAGATCACGGAGGTCAGGTGGACATCGTCGCGGAGGAGCAGGTCTTCGTCGACGCCGCCTATGCCCAGTTGGCCAGCTTCACCGACCACGTCCGTGCGCGAATGGACCAGGTCAGCCGGTCCCCCAGCACCGGGACAGGTCAGGATCTGCTCGAGAAGCAGGCTCTCTACGACAATCTGTCCCAGCAGTTCGCCGGTGCCACGGCTGCGAGCAGCAGGCTGTGCTTCGGCAGGGTCGACCACGACGACGGCCGGATCCAGCACATCGGCCGGATCGGCCTGCGAGACGACGACGGGGAGCCCGTCCTCCTCGACTGGCGAGCACCCAACGCCGCCGGCTTCTACCAGGCCACGACCATCGAGAACATGGGCCTGCTGCGTCGGCGCCGCATCATCACCAAGGACCGCACCGTCACGCACATCGACGACGAGGACCTGACCGACCCAACAGCCATCTCCTCCGACGCCGCGGCCCAGGCAGTCGATGCACCACGTGACGGCCGGATGGGCGACATCATCGCGACCATTGCCGGTGACCAGGACCGCATCGTCCGCAGCCCGATGAACCAGGTCACGGTCGTGCAGGGCGGGCCGGGAACGGGCAAGACCGTGGTGGCACTGCACCGTGCGGCGTGGCTGCTCTACACCTATCGCGACCGGCTCGCGAAGGACGGCGTGCTGGTGATCGGCCCATCGGGCGCGTTCCTGCGCTACATCGACCAGGTCCTGCCCAGCCTCGGCGAGACCGATGTGGTCCTGCTGACCCCCGGCCAACTGCACCCGGGCCTGTCCACCAACGTGCCCGATGCGCCGCCCATCGCTGCGATCAAGGGCGACCTCGTCATGGTGCGCGTGATCGTCAACGCCGTGCAGCAGCGCATCCGCATCCCCGACCACGACGTGACGATCCGCATGCAGGACGGCGCGTCCGTGACCGTGCGCGCTGCCCAGTTGGCCGAAGCGCGCCGCGGTGTCCCACGAAACGCCTCGTTCCATGCGAACCGCGAGCCGTTCCTGAAACGCGTTCTCGACCACCTGTCCCGAGACCGCGCGCGGGCCCTCGGCGAGGACGCCAGTGATCCTGAGGTGCGCGAGGCGGTGCTCAGCGACCTCGTCGAGGACACCGAGATCCGGCGCACCCTGAACCTGATGTGGCTGCCGACGACGCCCGAGAAACTGGTCTCCCGCCTGCTGTCGGATCCGGCGACTCTCGCAGCTGCCGCAGCGGGACTGCTCAGCGACGCGCAGCAGCGCACCCTGCTGCGCCCGGCCGATGCCCCCTGGACGATCGACGACGTTCCCCTCCTCGACGAGGCTGCCGAAC
The DNA here is from genome assembly GCA_903908025.1 of uncultured bacterium. Taxonomy (GTDB): domain Bacteria; phylum Actinomycetota; class Actinomycetes; order S36-B12; family S36-B12; genus UBA10649. Next base: position 2,226 of record CAIVQM010000300.1, on the reverse strand, counting down.
GCCTCGGGGTACTCACCTCACCGGTCCGACCTGCGGCCACACGAAGTGACGACGACTATGCCGAGCTGTACGTGTCCGATCCGCTCGCGCGCAACCGCCCAACGACGACCGTTGCCGAACGCGCGCTCAGCGACCGCACCTGGATCTACGGGCACGTCGTAGTGGACGAGGCCCAGGAGCTGTCGCGCATGGCCTGGCACGCCCTCTCACGTCGCTGCTCGCGACGATCCATGACCGTCGTCGGTGATCTCCAGCAGACGACCCACCCTGCTGGAGCGCGCGATTGGGAGCAGGCACTCTCCTGGGCGGGCGACCGCATCGACCTGCACACCCTGACGGTGACGTACCGCATCACCCGGCAGACGGCCGACACGGCCACGACTCTGCTCACCCGCGCTGGCGGCAGCGCACCAGATCTGCGGCCCATCCGCGAGGGTGCGGCAACGGAGCACGTGGCGTGCGACAGCAGCAATCTGGCCGACGTGATCCTCTCGCGGCATGTCGCCGACACCGGCCGGATCGGTGTCATCGTGCCCGATGATCGCGCCGAACAGCTCATGGCGCTTCTGGCGGCCGCCGACGATCGCTTCGGCATCGGTGACGATGCCATCGACGCTCCGATCGCCGTCCTCACAGCGCGCGACACCAAGGGCCTCGAGTTCGACCATGTGTTCGTCGTCGATCCCGACGCCATCAGCGCGCAGGCCGTGCGCGGGTCCGACATCTATGTGGCGTGCACCCGGGCAACCCAGACCCTGCACCTCGTCACGATCTAACAAATCGGGCGAAAGCCACCTAGGCTGGCAGCATGCGCATCGTCACGTTCGCCGGTCCCGGCGCGCAGCGCGGGCTCCAGTACGGCCAGGCCCTGGGACCCGACATCGCAGCTGCCGCTACCGCGCTCAAGACGCATCTGGCGGGTGCCGGCCATCCGCCCGGCGCGCTCGCGATGCGGCTGCTGTCGAGTCCCCTCGTCCGGGCAGCGCAGGAGTACACCCCCGATCTCTGGGACGAGGTCACCTCGATGGCCGGCGGCGCTCGCGTCCCGATCGAGGATGTGGTGCTGCTGACCTTCCTGGACGAGGTCTGGGCGCTGACCCGCGCGCCCGGCGCACCCGGTTGCTCCGTGATCGCGCGCAACGTCAATGGCACGGAGATCGGTCAGACGATGGACCTGCCCGACTGGACCGTCGGCAGAGCCATCGTGCTTCGCGTCGCCAGCGACCACACACCCACCGCCCTGGTGATGGCGTATCCCGGCACTATCGGACTGTGCGGGGCCAACGAGGCCGGACTCGGCGTTGCCGTCAACGCCCTGTCCCACCTTCCCCTCGACGAGGCTGGCCTCGGCGTGGCGTTCGTCACCCGTCACCTCCTCACCCTGTCCACGCTTGTACAGGCCCAGTCATTCCTCACCGCAGTCCCGCACGCCGCCGGGCAGGCCTACACGATCGCCGCCCCCGATGGGATCGCGACCTTCGAGGCGAGCTCTGCTGGCGTGCACCGGGTGGACGATCCGGGGAGCCCCGCACTCGCCCACACCAACCATGAGCTCGCATTACGGGACCGGGCCGTCGATCGACCTCCGGACGAATCCTCCCGGGAGCGACTTGCCGTCCTGCTCGCCTGCATCGAGCGGAAGGCATCGCTCGCCGAGGCCCTGTCGGGCGACGTGGTACTCGATGGTCGGCACTGGGGTGACCCGAACCTGACCTTCGCCGCCTTCCGAGCCGCGGCATCGGATCCGATCGTGCACTTCATCGACGGGGCCGTCCTTCGATCCGGTCGGCGCGATTGGTCGCGCTTCTCCTACCACTAGCGACCAGCTCGCGCACCGTCACCGAATCGTTGCACGGACACGGAACGCGGGTCCCTGACCCCGCGTCAAGAACGGTGACGCATCACTCGAGGAGGAGACCATGCGAACACGAACCGCACCACTTGTGGTGGCCCTGGCGGCGGCCTTCCTGCTGGCTGGCTGCAGCGGTGCCGCGAGCAGCGGCAGCGACGTCGCCGAACCCGGTGTCGTCGGCCTCGGAGCGCCGGTCGAGGCTGGCGCACCAGCCATGACCGGGGACATGGCCGTGACCGACAAGGTCGCCGAGGCATCCAGCACGGTCACGACGGACCGGCAGGTGATCCGCACCGGCTACGTTTCGATGCGGGTAGACGACGTGGCCAAGTCCGCGTTCGACGTGCATGCCCTCGTGAAGAAGCGCAACGGCG
>CAIVQM010000299.1 GCA_903908025.1 uncultured bacterium | reverse complement strand
GGCCAGCGCAACGAGCATGACGGGATTCCGGTGACGGCGCACGGCACACCCCCCAGGGCGAGAGACCATCCCCACCATTGGACACCCGACCATCTCCTGTTGTCTTGCCCAGTTGACGGCAGCGCGTCCAGATCGCTCCCACCACGGCCGGAGCGTGCTGATGGTGGTCACGTTCGGGAGGAAGGCCGGCGCCTCAGTAGTGGCGGGTCAGGTCGTCGGATGTTTCCTGCGCAGCAGCCGCGGGACCGTATAGCCGCTGGTCGCGAGCAGGGTCACGCAGGACACCACGAGCAGGATCGGCAGCCCGAGGCCGAGGAGCAGCCACGACCAGAACGAGGTGAGCTGGTTGTCGAGCCAGGTGAAGTTCATGCCGAAGTAGCCGGTGAGGAAGCTGATCGGCAGGAAGATCATCGTGACGATCGTCAGCACGTTGATGCGGTTCGACTGCCACGTGCCGACCTGGGCCTGGATGTCCTGGGCGGCGTTGCGAACCGACCCGGCGAGGTTGTCGATGAGGCTGGATGTCCCCTGCACCGAGCCGAGGAACTGCTGCATCTGCGCCATGCCGTCGGGGTCGAGGCCGGCGACGGTGCCGGGGTAGATCAGCGAGGCCTGCACATTGACGACATACATGGGGAAGCGCAGCGCCAGCGGCTGGAAGACCGTGCGGAAGGCGTTGAGCTGCTGCGTCTGCTGCGGCTTGGGTGTCTCCGTCGCGATGATCTCCATGTCGAGCGTGCCCACGCCGACCATCGTCTGCGTCAGCCCCTGCTGCACCGACGCGAGCATTAGCTGCAGGACGACACCGAGCAGTGTCGACGGATCCTTGCTCAGGATGGCCACGCGCTCGGTGACGCGCTGGCGCACCTGCGTGATGGCGGTGTCACCGCCGCTGCGCACCGTCACCAGCCGCAGCTGGTTCCAGGCGAAGAACACCTGCACGGCGGGGGTGCCGTCGTTGTCGTCGATCCAGCAGACCCCGTGAACGTCGGTGGGGGTCATATGGAAGTCGGTGCTCGGGGTCTGCGCCACCACCTGCTGAGCGGCAGCGGGGTCGATGCCCACCTCATGGAGCAGGCTCTCGGCGGCGGCTGAGTCGCCACCCTGCAGCCGGATGTCGATCCAGGAGATGCCGGGCTGGTTGGCGGCGGCCTGGGCCTGGGCCACCGTGCATGGCTTCGTCGTGCTGCCGTCGAAGATCGTTACGTCCACGCTCGCGAGCGTAGCCGTGCAGCGGATGGGTCCGAGCAAAGAGCGAAGGCCCGGAGATTGCTCTCCGGGCCTTCGGCTGGCGACCCCGACCGGACTTGAACCGGCGACCTCCGCCGTGACAGGGCGGCGCGCTAACCAACTGCGCTACGGGGCCTCGTGAAGAGGCGTATCCCCAACGGGATTCGAACCCGTGCTGCCGCCGTGAAAGGGCGGAGTCCTGGGCCACTAGACGATGGGGACCCAAATGCGTCCCCGTCGACCGAGAAAGCCGTTGGCGACTCGGAAAGCATAGGGGAGGACCCCCGCGCTGGCACAACCGGGCCTCGTGGGTGACGATGGAGCGGTGATTGACGTCCCGCGTGAGCAGTTCGAGGACCTGGTAGGGGAGGCCCTCGACTCGATCCCGGACGAGCTGGCCAAGCTGATGGACAACGTCGTGGTGCTCGTCGAGGACCTCCCGCCGCGGGGCCGGCGGCTGCTCGGGCTGTATCACGGGGTGCCGCTCACGCAGCGGGGCACGTCCTACGCGGGGATGCTGCCCGACACCATCACGATCTACCGGATCCCGATCCTGCGGATGTGCGGCACGGCCGAGGAGGTCGTCACCCAGGTCCGCATCACCGTCGTGCACGAGGTGGCCCACCACTTCGGCATCAGCGACGACCGCCTGCACGAACTGGACGCGTACTGACTCCCTGATCGGCACCCATCGCAAGCGGACCGGCGGCAGGATGGCCGTATGAGATTCGAGTACTCCGTCCTGCTGGTCACCGGTGGCGCCTCCGGGCTCGGCGAGGCCGTTGTCCGCCGCGCGGTCGCGAGCGGCGCGAAGGGCGTTGCCATCGTCGACGCGAACGCCGAGCGGGCCTTCGCGCTGGCGGGTGAGCTGGGAGGGACCACCCTCGCCATCCCGACCG
>CAIVQM010000298.1 GCA_903908025.1 uncultured bacterium | reverse complement strand
CTGGGAGGGCGAGGACGCCGTCGATGCCTACGACCGGATCATGGCGGTGAACGCGCGCGGTGTGGTGCTGGGAATCCGGCACGGGGCACCCGCGATGGCAAAGCAGGGCGGTGGCTCCATCGTCGTGGTGGCTTCGACTTCTGGAGTGCGTGCTGACCCGGAGCGATTCGCCTACAACGCATCCAAGGCAGCAGCGATCAACCTCGCACGGGCGGCGGCCTTGGACTGGGGTGTGCGCGGCGTGCGCGTCAACGTGATGGCTCCGGGCCCGACGATGACGTCGATCCTGCAGGGCGGCAAGGTGACGCCGGAGCACCTGACAGAGATAACGCGCAACATCCCCCTCCAACGCATGGGAACGCCCGAGGAGCAGGCAGAGGCCATCTGCTTCCTTGCATCGCCCGCCGCGAGTTTCATCACAGGGTCGGTACTGATGTGTGACGGCGGCATCACGGCAAATGCCGGCATCTTCCCGCCCCCATCCCTGCAAGCCGACTGACGCCAAGGAGACCAGGCGCATGACTGACTTCGACTTCGACGTGCTCGTCATCGGCTCCGGTGCGGCGGGCCTGTCGGCTGCGCTCGCGGCCCGGCAGGCGGGGGCCGAGCGGGTTCTCGTCGCCGAGGGCGAGGGCATCATCGGCGGTTCCTCGCGGCTGTCGGGCGGCCTGATGATGGGTGCCGCGACTCGCTACCAGAAGGCGCAGGGCATCGAGGACTCGCCGGAGGCCCTCTTCCACGACTACATGACCCTCAACCAGTGGAAGGTCGAAGCCGGCGTGGTCGAGCGGCTGACCCAGCGGGCCGGGCTGGCGGTCGAATGGCTCGGAGATCTTGGCGTGGAGTTCTACGACCAACTCGTGTTCGGCGGGGACGAGACGCTGCCCCGCGTGCACTGCCCGATCGGGCGTGGCCAGGCGGTCGTCGACGTGCTCTACCGCCACTGCCGCGAGGAGGGGGTTGAGTTCGCCCTCGGCCAGCGGGTGGACCGGCTGCTCGTTGCTGACGGTGCGGTCTGCGGGATCGCCGTCGGAGCGGACGAGATCACCGCAGGATCGGTCGTCATCGCGACGGGCGGATTCGGGGCCGACGCGCAGAAACGCAAGGAGCTGTTCCCGTCGGTGTTCGACACGGGATGGTCGTACTACATCGGCGCCGACGGCTCCCGAGGTGATGCTCTCGACTTCACCCGCGACGTCGATGCGCAGGTAACAGGGTTCAACCGCGGTCTTCGCCTGCTGCACACCGATTTCGACAAGATGTACGAGGCATACATCCCGGGGTGGCTCATTCTCGTCAACCACGAGGGTCGACGTTTCTGCAACGAGACGGCGCCCTACGGGATCATGGATGGGCTTCTCCACGAGCAGGGCGACTCGGCCTTCGCGATCTTCGATCACAAGGCCCTCGTCGATGCGACGGAGCTCGGAGTCGCCCGGTACAAGCAGTCGATCCCGGGGTCTACGAAGAAGCAGAGCCCGCACTGGAATCTAGACATCATCGAGATGATGCTCAAGGAGGGCAAGGTTCAGAAGCGCGACTCTCTGGGCGAGCTTGCGGATGCCATCGGAGTTCCGGCGGCGAACCTTGAGGCCACGGTCGACCGGGTCAACGAGCTTGTAGCGCTGCAGGAGGATCAGGACTACCTGAAGGACCCGAAGTTCCTGGAGCCGATCGCGAGTGGTCCGTTCTATGCGGTCGAGGTGCGTCCGGCGACCTGCTGCTTCACGGCCTGCGGCCTGCGGACCAATCGTGACGCTGAGGTTCTCGACGAGGCCGGTCGCGTTATCCCGGGTCTCTTCGCGGCAGGTGAGGTCGCGGGCGGCATCATCGGGCCGCGATACGTCGGCAGCGGTAACTCCTACGGCAACTGCGTGACGATGGGTCGCGTCGCGGGACAGTCGGCGGCAGCGCATGCGCATTGACCCGCAGCAGCTTGCCGACCGAGAGGCAATCCGCGAGTGCGCATTGCGCTATGCCCGCGGCGTCGATCGACTCGATGCCGATTTGATGAAGAGCGCATACTGGCCGGATGCCACTGATGACCATGGCCGGTTCGTGGGCAACGGCTGGGAGTTCGCCGAACGCGTGGTCGGCACACACGACCGCTGGCTGACGACGATGCACTGCAACATGCAGCACGCCATCGAGGTCGATGATGCTGAACACGCACGTGGCGAGATCTACAACGTCACGTACCTCGTTCCTCGTGACGGCGGACCGTGGTCGGTGTGGCTCGGTCGCTACCTCGACCGCTACGAGCGTCGCGACGGGGAGTGGCGGATCAGCCACCGCATCTGCGTGCACGAGGCGACGACGACCATCGAGCACGCGCCGATGTCCGGTGACATGACGAACTTCCGAACGGGTGCGGACGACCGTCCGCGAGGGGATCGTCCGCTCGGCACCTGACTCGGCGTCTGGCGACTCCGCCCGGCTCGCGATCTTGAGGTTGGTGGCGTTTCCGGTGCCCGAAACTGCCGCCAACCTCAAGACCGCGAGGGGTGTGGAGGCTGAACGTTACTTGGCGCGCCGAGGGTTGAGGACGCCACCCTCACGCCGTGGCTCGATGCCGGCCTCGAGGACGCGACGCTCCGTGATGCGCCACGTTCCGTCGACCAGGATCCACGCATCGTGGTACTCGCCCCACAGGATCATGTCGGGCTTGGTCGTGTCGACGAACCGGTGCCAGGCCCGCACGTAACTGACGGCCGTGGCAGAGGCAGGGCCGGTGAAGGTGACGGAGATATTGCTGATCAGGTGCTGCGTGGCCTCGAACTGCTGGAGGACGCGCTCGCGGTGGCGCAGGAACTGGCCTTGCTGTCGCCGCCGGCCT
>CAIVQM010000297.1 GCA_903908025.1 uncultured bacterium | reverse complement strand
GCATCGTCGTGCGCATCTCCTTCTCGAGGATGGCCACCACCCGCCGTACGCCGTCGGCTCCCCCGGCCATCAGTCCATAGAGATACGCCCGACCGACGAGGACGCCACGCGCACCGAACGCACACGCCGCAACGATGTGTGCGCCCGAGGTGATGCCACCGTCGACGTACACCTCAAGTCGATCACCGACGGCATCAACGACACTGGGCAGCAGCTCGAGAGGCACGTTGCCCATGTCGATCTGACGGCCCCCGTGGTTCGACAGCACCAGCGCGTCCACACCAAGATCCGCGACGAGACGGGCGTCCTCAATCGACTGGATGCCCTTGACGATGATCCGGCCCGGCCAGATCTCACGCAGCCAGGCGACCTGATCCGGGCCGATCGTCGGATCAAAGACCTCGGTCAGCAGGTCACCGACCGTGCCCCCGGTCGACGTCAGACTCGCGAACTCCAACGGAGGCGTCGTCAGGACGTTCGCCCACCAGCGCGGATACAGCGCCATCTGCGCGATCGTCGCAGCACGCAATTGCGGCGGGATCGTCAGGCCGTTGCGCACGTCACGCAGCCGGATCCCACCGACCGCCGTGTCGACAGTCAGGATGAGGGTGTCGTATCCGCTCTCCTCGGCCCGGCGCACGAGTGCCTCGACTGCGACCCGGTCGCGCCACATGTACAGCTGGAACCAGCGACGGGTGTGCGGTGCTGCCGCGGCGAGGTCCTCGACCGACGTCGTCCCCAGAGTCGACAGCGCATACGGGATACCAGCCTCGGCTGCCGCCTCCGCGACGGCCGGTTCACCGACGTGATGCATCATCCGGGTGAATCCCGTGGGCGCGAATGCGAACGGCAGGGCCGACCGCTCGCCCAGCATGATCACGGAGAGATCGACATCCGATACGTCGCGCAGCACCCGCGGCTGGAACTGCACCCGCGCATAGGCCTGTCGCGATCTGAGGAGGGTCGTCTCCGAACCGGCTGCGCCGTCGACATAGTCGAAGACCGCGCGTGGAACCCGACGCCGGGCGAGCGCACGAAGGTCTCCGATACTCGCGCACCTCTCGAGGCGCGCTTGCCCGCGGGAGAGTTCCGGGTCACGGCGTCCGATCAGTGGCGAGATCTCCTCCCACCGCAGCAGTCGCCGGTTCACCAACTCCGCTTCACCGCCCACACTCCGCTTCACCGCCCGCCATCGTCGGGACGACGATAGCCTGCGCGCATGAACAAGGTCACGGAGCAGCAGTCCGTCATGAAGGTCCGCACTGCACTCGCCCTCCTCGGCGCCCGCGGCGAGGTTCGCGCACTGGACGACAGCGCCCGCACGGCGAAGGAGGCCGCGGATGCCCTCGGCATCCAGGTGGGACAGATCGCCAGCTCGCTCATCTTCCTCGCCGACGGCGAGCCCGTCCTGGTCATCGCATCGGGCGGTCACCGCGTCGACACCGTCCAGCTCGCGATGATCCTTGAGGTCAGCGACGTAACGAAAGCGACAGCGGACGATGTCCGTAAGGCGACCGGCTTCGCAATCGGCGGCGTCGCACCGGTGGGCCACCCGAAGCCGCTGCGCACCATCGTCGACATCGCCCTGTCTCGCTACGACGAGGTGTGGGCTGCGGGCGGGCACCCGCACTACGTGTTCCCCACGAGCTACGACGAGTTGCTGCGCATCACGGCGGGCGAGGCCGCCGAGGTGGGGGCCTGATCATTCCTCCGCAGCTGGGCTGACGGGTCAGGTGACTTGCCGCGTCGATCATGCATGGCGGCGTGTGTCCGGGGATCTCCGAGCCGCTCCCCTTCCGGATCCGACGGAGTCACGTTCATCGCGGTCCCAGTACCGAGGTCCCGGTGCGAGCAGATGGCTCCTTGAGTTCGACGAAGTAGGTCACGGTGTCCGTCGACCCGATGTTCTCTCCCGCGTGCTCCTGCGCATCGAGCCACCGCACCTCACCGGCCGGGATCGACACCTCGATCGACTCGTCTCCATGCATCAGGCGACGGTCGAATGCCGAGAGGGTGATCATCACGCTGTTCGGGTGACTGTGCGGCTTGGTGACGTCGCCGGGTCGGTCGTGATACCGGAGTACGCGCACCTGCTCGTTCTCGAAGGCCACCGCGTACAAATCGGGATTGGTCTGGATCGGGTCAGCCACGTCTCCTCCTGACGCCCAGTGTGGCAACCGGTGCTACCACGTTTATGGTACTAGCATTCCATAATGGGCACTCAGATACCACTAGTCAGCGGATCTCCCTCAGCAGCCCGCTACGTGGAGTGGGGTCGCTCCGCCCAGAAGGGCCGCACCCGCGAGGCTCTGCTGGCCGCGGCACGAGCCGAGCTGGCAGCCGATCGCGGCGTGACCGTCGAGTCCGTCGCGGCCGCCACCGGGATCTCACGCACCACGGCTTATCGGTACTTCGCCAACCAACGCGACCTGATCGCGGCCGCTCACCCGCACATCGACCTGGTCAGCCTCCTACCCAACGACGCTCCGCAGGATGTCGAGGCTCGACTGAATCTCGTCCTCGATCGCTTCCTGACGGAAGTGACCATCGCCTGGGAGCCGCAGTTGCGCGCCGCACTCCGACTCGCCCTCGAACCCCGAGACGGGAAGACACCAACCGATGCTGCCGAACTGCGCCAGGGTCGCGGCATCGGCTGGATCCTCGAAGCACTCGAGCCGCTGGCGTTGACCCACCCGGACATCGACCGCAACATCCTTGCCCGGGCCATCCGCTCGGCAGCCGGAATCGAGTCTCTCGTCTGGCTGACCGATGTCGGCGGCCTCTCCCGTGACCAGGCGGCCGAGGTCATGCGGGCGTCGGCAGGAGCGATCCTCAGGGACGCAGTCCGAACTGGCTCGTGGCCGTCCCGCAGCCATTGACGTCGCTGACGCGCGCGATCGGACGGTGGAACTCACCTGTCTGTCTGCCGGTTGCCGAGGGCCCGTCGGTTGCAGAAACCACTTGCGGCATTGCACCGGTGGGCCACCCGAAGCCGCTGCGCACCATCGTCGACATCGCCCTGTCTCGCTACGACGAGGTGTGGGCCTGACGACCGGTCCTGAACGAAATGGACAAAGCCACCTCCGCTACGGAACGTGTGAGATGACGAGAGTCCGTGGTCGGCCCCGCCAGGTCGCGTGATGGCCTCGCGCGGAGACGGTGCACTGTGGTGGCTGTGACTCGTCGTCACGAAATCCGAAGCTGGCGGCAGGCCGTCTACTCCCCCGCGTAAGCCCGCTTCAGCGCGGCGATGTCGAGCTTGCGCATCTGCATCATCGCGCCCCAGGCCCGCGGAGCACCCTCGGGATCGTCACCGGAAAGCAACGCGCCAAGGTCCGCGGGAACCACCTGCCAGCTCACCCCGAACCGGTCCTTGCACCAGCCGCACATGCTCTCCTGGCCACCGTCGGCCGTGAGCGCATCCCAGAGCCGATCGATCTCGTCCTGGTCGTCGCAGAAGACCTGGAAGGACACCGCCTCGGAGTGCGTGAATTGCGGGCCGCCGTTCAGCGCCATGAACGGTCGGCCGAAGATCTCGAAGTCGACGGTCAGGACGCTGCCCGCAGGCCGCTGCCCGTCCTCGGGATAGTGCGAGACCGACAGGATCTTCGAGTTCGGGAACAGCGAGACATAGAACTCGGCCGCATCCTGCCCCTGACCGTCGAACCACAGGCAGGTCGTGAAGCCGTTCATGGGCTTGTCCTTCCGTACTCGCGGTCGACGTGCGCGACGCTCACGTGGTACTCCTCGTAGAAGTCCGCGATACCGCGGCGCTGAGCCTCCGCATGCTCCGGATGCTCACGCCAGGCCAGCACAGACTGCTCGTCGGCAAAGTACGCGACCGTGATTCCCTGACGGGTGACCGGGTCACGGACGCTGACCATGTCGAGGAAGCCGGGCTGCTGGCGGGCGAGTGTCTCCATGCGCTCGGCCATGGCCGCGTACTCCTCGTCATGATGCTCGGTCCGGCGAGAGGTGAAGACCACGGCGACAGTCACGGGGCCAACCCTAGACTCGGCTCCATGAGCGTCAGGGTCTACACCGGACCGCACTCCGATCGTGGGGGCGGCGCATCAGGGTGGATCAGCTACCTCCCCTGGGGATTCGCCGTTGCGACCATCCTCGGCCAGATCGTCTGGGTGCTGGTCGGGGACAGCGGCCGGACCCTCCTCAGCGTCCTCACGGTGGTCACCTTCTTCCTTGCCAGCGCGAGCCATGCCTTCCTGAACCGCGGGGCCGGCTGGGCAGCCGCCTACCTCGGCATCTCCCTCGGCTTCGGGTGGGCGATCGAGGTGCTGGGTCTGGCCACCTCATTCCCATTCGGCGACTACGTGTATTCGCCCGATCTCGGGATCACAGCGTTCGGCGTCCCGCTCGTCATCCCGATGGCCTGGTCGATGATGGCCTACCCCTGTCTGCTGGCCGCTCAACGACTTTCCGCCACCGGGCTCGGGACCGCGCTGATCGGTGGCTGGGTACTCGCCGCGTGGGACCTGTTCCTCGATCCGCAGATGGTCGGCGAGGGGTTCTGGACGTGGCCCCAGCCGGGCTGGGAACTGCCCGGCATCACCGGGATCCCGTTCCAGAACTTCCTGGGCTGGCTGCTCAGCGCGATCGTCCTGATGTGGCTGCTCGACCGACTGCCGCGCAAAGCCGCCTCCGATGCCGTCCCCACCACGCTGCTCACCTGGGTATTCGCATCGAGCGTCTTCGCGAACCTCGTCTTCTTCGGTCGACCGGGGGTGGCCCTGTGGGGCGGGATCTGCATGGGCGTGGTGGTGATCCCCTACCTGTGGCGCATGTGGAGCCAGCCGCAATGGTGACCTGGCCCACGACATCACGCGTGTCCGCGCGACCGGGCACGGCCGCGGTTCTCGCTGGCACGGCCGCCGCCTGCGCGATCGCCGCGCACACGCTGGTGAACCTGCGATTCCTGCGCACCCCGTCATCCGATGCCCCGTCTCTCGACGAGAACGTCACGGTGCTGATCCCGGCCCGCGACGAGGAGGCCCATATCGAGACGACGGTCCGCTCGGTTCTGGCTCAGGACGGCGTTCCCGGACTCTCGGTCATCGTCCTTGACGACGGATCGACCGACGACACCGCTGTGATCCTCGACCGGCTCGCCGCCGATGACTCACGCCTGACGGTGGTTCACGCACCCGACGCTCCCCCACCGGCCGGCTGGCTGGGGAAGCCCTGGGCCTGCATGCGCCTCGCCGATCAGGCCGTGGGATCGGTGCTGGTGTTCGTCGATGCCGACGTCGAACTGCGCCCGCATGCGATCCGGTCGGTGGTCGCCACGATGCGGCAGGGCGGGTTCGCCCTCGTGGCGCCCTACCCGTTCCAGGAGTCCGAGGGCTGGCTCGAGCGACTCGTGCAGCCGCTCGTCACCTGGTCGTGGGCAGCCCTGGTTCCGCTTCGGTGGGCCGAGACGTCCACCCGCCCCTCCCTGTCAGCAGCGAACGGCCAGTTCATCGCCGTGGCTGCCGATGCTTACCGCGCGATCGACGGGCATGGCTCAGTGCGCGCCGATGTCATCGAGGACGTGGCCCTGATGAGGGCGATGAAGTCGAGTGGTCGACACACCTCGACCGTCGACGGATCGACGATCGCGACCTGTCGGATGTACGACGGCACGACTGCCGTCGTCGATGGCTACGCGAAGTCACTGTGGTCGGCGTTCAAGGGACCCATCGGCTCGATCGCCGTCAACACGATGCTCATCGGCGTGTACGTGGTGCCGGCAGTCGCTGCCATCGCGGCCCGCGACTCCCGCACCCGACGCATCGGCCTGCTGGGCTACGCGGCCGGCGTCGCAAGCCGGGCGCTCGTAGCACGGCGAACGGGCGAGCGGGCCCTGCCCGATGCGCTGCTCCAGCCCGCCTCCATCGCCGCCTTCACCGTGCTGAACGTCATCTCCTGGCAGCGTCACGTGCGCGGCAGCAACATGTGGAAGGGCCGGGCGGTGGTGGCCGGATGAGCAACGTCGTCGTCATCGGCTCAGGAATCGGCGGCCTCGCGGTGGCGGCTCGCCTCGCCGTCCGCGGCCATCACGTCACCCTGCTTGAGCAGTCATCGACCTTCGGCGGGAAGCTCGCGCGCTACGAGCGTGACGGGCATGTGTTCGACACCGGCCCCAGCCTGTTCACCCTCCCGGCCGTCTACCGCGACCTGTTCCTCAAGACCGGTGGCGCGCTCGAGGAATCCGTCGACCTGCAGCCGGTGGAACCGGCGTTCGGCTACCACTTCGCCGACGGCAGTTCCGTGGTCGTCCCCGGCGTCGATCCGGCGAAGGCCGCCATCGCATTCGGCGCGGCCCTCGGTGGCACGGCCGACGCGGACTGGCGCCGGCTCATCCAGCGTGGCGGGAAGATGTGGCGCATCACCCGCGAGCCGTTCCTGCAGTCGCCCCTGCAGGGCTGGCGCAGCCTGATGGCGATGGCCAAGAGCCCCGATGACATCCGCACGATCGCCCCGATGTCGTCACTGCGCGATCTCGGACGCGACTACCTCAATGATCCACGGCTGCGCCAGGTCCTCGACCGCTACGCGACCTACACCGGCTCCGATCCACGCAAGGCACCAGCCGTCCTCGCCACCGTGCCGTACATGGAGGAGACCTTCGGTGCGTGGCATATCGGCGGAGGGGTGGCCGCACTCGCCGACGCCGTCGTCGAGCGGTGCATCGAACGCGGCGTCACGATGCGCAGCAACACGAACGTCACGTCGATCGAGCTCACCGATGGCGCAGCCTCGGGAGTGCTGCTTGCGGATGGCGAGCGGATCGGCGCCGACATCGTCGTGGCGAATGCCGATGCCCAGCAGGTGTACGGGCAGCTCGTCGACGACCGCCGTGCGCAGCGGATCGCACGCGACCTGGCCAAGCGCCCACCCGGCCTGTCCGGCTTCGTACTCCTGCTGGCCCTGCGCGGGCGCACGCCCGGGTTGCAGCACCACAACGTCTGGTTCCCGGCCGAGTATGACGGCGAGTTCGATGCCATCTTCGGCTCGAAGCCCAAGCCCGCAGATGACCCGGCGATCTACGTCTGCGCCCCCGACGACCCGAAGATGAGACCGGACGACGACAGCGAGTCGTGGTTCATCCTCATCAACGCCCCGCGTCACGGTGACGGAACGAAGGGCACGGTCGACTGGGATGCACCCGGCTTCGCCGATGCATACGCCGACCACATCCTCGAGCGTCTGGCGGAACGAGGCATGGATGTGCGCGACCGAATCAAGTGGTGCGAGGTGCGCAGTCCAGCCGACCTCGAGCGCGCGACTCGTGCGCCGGGCGGCTCCATCTACGGCACGTCGAGCAACGGAGCCCGCGCTGCGTTCCAGCGACCGGCGAATCAGTCACCGATCCCCGGCCTGTTCCTCGTGGGCGGCTCATCGCACCCCGGCGGCGGCCTGCCGTTGGTGGGCATGGGCGCGGAGATCGTGGCCGATCTCATCGGCCGGGCTTAGCGAACATTCGACGGGGTCAGGCCGTCGACGCCCCAAGGCCCAGCGCCTCGTACACCTCGATGGTCGAGTGCGAGCGGTTGAGCGTGTAGAAGTGGAGCCCCGGCGCTCCGATGTCGAGCAACTGCTGGCACATCTCGGCGGCGACGTCGATGCCCATCCGGGTAACCGCATCGGGGTCGTCGGCAATGGCACTGAAACGGTCCGCCAACTCGGTCGGGAACGCCGCGCCTGACAGGGCGGCGAACCGCTCGATCTGTGAGACGTTCGTCACGGGCATGATCCCGGGCACGATCGGCATATCGCAGCCATGCGCGCCGGCCATGTCGACGAGTCGCACGTAGTCCTCGACGCGGAAGAACAGCTGGGTGACCGCGAACTCCGCACCGGCCTGCTGCTTCATCGCCAGCACACGGGCGTCCTGGTCGAGATCAGGCGAGTCGGGATGCCCCTCGGGGAAGGCCGCCACACCGACGCTGAAGGTGCCCAGCGAGCGGATCAGCTCGACGAGTTGCACCGCATGGTCCAGCCCGCCCGGATGCGGCTCCCACGGGGTGTCGAGCCCCGTCGGCGGATCACCACGCAGCGCCAGCATCGTGTTGACCCCCTCAGCTGCGTACTGGCCGACGACATCGCGCAGTTGGTCGCGGCTCGCGCCGACACAGGTGAGGTGGGCCACCGGGGTGAGAGTGGTGTCCTCGGCGATCTGGCCAGTCAGCCGGACCGTTCGACCCTGAGTCGAACCGCCCGCACCGTAGGTCACCGACACGAATGTGGGCTTCAGCGCCTCGATCTCGCGGACCGTCTGCCACAGCACCCGCTCACCCTCGTCGGTCTTGGGCGGGAACAGCTCGAAGGAGAAGGATCGCTGCCCACTCGACAGGATCTGCCCGAGGGAGTCACGCGGATGCATGCGCACAGGATAGGGCCGGTTGGTGGGTCAGCCGAATCACCGCCATGGCCGTAGGCTCGGAGGGTGACGTCCGCCAAGCCCCCATCGCCCCTCGATGTCGCCGATCTCCGATCTCGCGTGCAGGTCGTCGTCGACGGGGTCCTCGCGCACCAGGCGACGGTGCTCGCCGGGGTCAGCGACGATCTCACTCCCATGGTCGAGGCCCTGCGAGCCCTGCTCGCCGGCGGCAAGCGACTCCGGCCGGCCTTCTGCTACTGGGGCTGGCGAGGTGCCGGCGGCGATCCGCAGTTCGACGATGCCGCTCTGCGGGCCGCTGCCTCCCTGGAGTTCCTGCAGGCCTGCGCGCTCATCCACGACGACGTGATGGACGGATCGGACACCCGGCGCGGACTGCCCGCGGCGCATCGCCGGTTCGCGGGGGTTCACCGTGGGGCGGAGTGGCTGGGCTCGCCCGAGGACTTCGGCGTCGGGGCCGCGATCCTGCTGGGCGACCTGTGCCTGTCGTGGGCCGACGAGGTCCTGCTCACAGCCGAGTTCACCGACGATGCCCTCCGACGCGCCAAGACCGTCTACGACGAGATGCGCACCGAGTTGATGGCCGGCCAGTACCTCGACCTGCTCGAGCAGGCACGCGGCGGCGGATCGGTCGAGCGGGCGCTGCGCGTCGTGCGCTACAAGTCGGCGAAGTACACGATCGAGCGCCCCCTGCACCTCGGCGCTGCCCTCGCGGGCGCGGATCAGTCCGTCTTCACCGCCTACACCGGATACGGGCTGCCACTGGGCGAGGCCTTCCAACTGCGCGACGACATCCTCGGGGTGTTCGGCGACCCGGCCGAGACCGGCAAGCCGGCCGGTGACGACCTGCGCGAGGGCAAGCGCACGGTGCTGATCGCCATCGCCGTCGAGCGAAGCACGCCCAGCCAGGCCGAGGTGATCCGCCGCCATCTCGGCGACCCGGGCCTGGACGCCAATGGTGTCGATGCCCTGCGCGAGATCATCGCCGCGACCGGCGCCCTGGCGCATACGGAGACCCTCATCGGCGAACTGCTCGACCAGTCCCTGACCGCCCTGGGCACCGCCGACCTTGAGCCCCAGGCTCACGAGGTCCTGACGGGCCTCGCCTATGCAGCCACCCGACGGACGGTTTGACGGGGACCAGTAGATGAGGACCACCGAATGAGAACCGTCAAAGGCCCAACGGACAACATCGTGGTCGTCGGCGCTGGCCTGGCCGGGCTGTCCGCAGCCATGCGCCTCGCTGGCGCCGGCCGCACCGTCACGGTCCTCGAACGAGAGTCGATCCCGGGCGGACGGGCCGGCCGACTCGACATCGACGTCGCCGACGGCACCTACCGCTTCGATACCGGCCCGACCGTGCTGACGATGCCCGACCTGATCGCCGATGCGTTCGACTGCCTCGGCGAGGAGATGTCGGACTGGCTCACCCTCGAGCCCGTCGCGCCGCTCTACCGCTCGTTCTTCCCCGACGGCTCTGTTCTCGACGTGCACTCCGATGTCGATCAGATGGCCGACGAGATCGAGCGCGTGATCGGGCCGCAGGAGGCCGCCGGCTACCGCAAGTACGTCGAGTTCGTCTCGAAGCTCTACCGCTACGAGATGGCCGACTTCATCGACCGCAATATCGACTCGCCGCTCGACCTGGTCACGCGCGATCTGGCGCGCCTCGTCGCGCTCGGCGGCTTCCGCAAGCTCACGCCCAAAGTCCGCCAGTATCTGAAAGACCCGCGCACCGAGCGGATCTACTCCTTCCAGGCCATGTATGCCGGGGTCTCGCCCTACGACGCCCTGGCAATTTACGCCGTCATCGCCTACATGGACTCCGTCGCAGGAGTGTTCTTCCCCAAGGGCGGCATGCACGCAGTCCCGGCCGCCATGGCCGCCGCGGCCGCCAAGCACGGAGTCGAGTTCCGCTACGACACCGAGGTCACATCGGTCGAGACCGTTGGCGACCGTGCCGTAGCCGTTCTCACCTCCACCGGCGAGCGCATCGCTGCGGACGTCGTCGTTCTCAATCCCGACCTGCCCGTCGCACACCGCGACCTGCTCGGCAGCCAGCCGTGGTCGGTCCGTCGACTGACCTACTCACCGTCGTGCTTCCTGATGCTGGCCGGCTCCACCGCGTCGTACAGCAAGATCGCGCATCACAACATCCACTTCGGCCGCACGTGGGCCGGAGTGTTCGACGACCTCATCGAGAAGAAGACGCTGATGAGCGACCCGAGCATCCTGGTCACCAACCCATCGCGCTCCGATCCGTCGCTGGCTCCCGATGGCAAGGAGCTGTACTACGTGCTGTTCCCGACGCCGAATCTCGACGCGCCGATCGACTGGCGCACCGAAGGCCCTCGCTACCGCGACGAGGTCGTGCGCACGCTGGAGAAGCGTGGATACGTCGGCTTCGGCGATTCGATCGAGGTCGAGGACATCACGACTCCCCTCGACTGGGAGGCGCGCGGGATGGAACGCGGGGCGCCATTCGCCTCCGCGCACACCTTCCTGCAGACCGGGCCGTTCCGCCCCGGCAACCTCTGGGGCGAGAACGTCGTCTTCACCGGCTCGGGCACCCAGCCGGGTGTCGGCGTGCCGATGGTCCTGGTGTCCGGCCGACTCGCTGCCGAGCGCATCACGGGACCCGACCGGGGCTACCGGTCGCGCGCCCGCCGCTGGTGAGCCGCCCACCGTCGTTCGCCGTCCGGCATGGACTCCCCGGGCTGGTCGGCTCCGCCCTGATCGCCGTCGGCGCCCTCGGGATCGGCTGGCTGCCCCTGACCTCGAACATGCTCGCGAACCCACTCGTCAGCACGCTTCGCGGCACCCTCGGCGGATCACTGGCGGCGCGGGCCTTCGTCATCATCGGGCTCGCTGTCCTGCTGCAGGCCTGGCTCCTGCTGGGGTCGGAACTGCTCGCGCGCGAGGAGCATCACACCGCGCCACCGATGCGCTCGATCTTCGGCGTGCTGGCCTTCTGGTCGGCGCCGCTCCTGCTGGCGCCACCGATGTTCAGCCGCGATGTCTACTCGTACTACGTGCAGGGCCGGGTATTCGGGGAGGGATTCGATCCGACAACAACCGGCATCGACGTCATCCCCGGCTGGTTCGAGGATGGCGCCGACCCGATGTGGGTCGAGTCACCCACGCCATATGGCCCGCTGTTCCTGCTCATCGAGCGGTCCGTGTCGGGCTTCGTCCATCCGAATGCCTACCTTGGCGCATTGGCCTTCCGATTCGTCGCGGTTATCGGCGTCGGACTGATCGCGTACTACGTGCCCGTGCTCGCCCGCATGCACGGCGTCGATGTCGACCGGGCCCTGTGGCTGGGCGTCCTGAACCCGATCATCCTGATGCACTTCGTCAGCGGCGCGCACAATGACGCGCTCATGGTCGGCCTCGTTGTCATGGGCCTCGCCCTCGCCGCGCAGCAGCGTTGCATCTGGGGTGCGGTGGCGGTGAGCCTGGCCGTCACCGTGAAGCCGATCGCCCTCATCGCGCTGCCGTTCGTGGGACTGCTGTGGGCCGGGCGCGAGGGCCGTTGGAGCGACCGCATCCGATCCTGGTTCTTCGCGGGCATCGCCCTGCTCAGCACCCTCGCCTGCGTCTTCCTCGTCGCAGACGCCGGCCGTGGCGTGATCTCGGCCGCCTTCGGCACGCCCGCCGGAGTCCTCACGTGGCTGTCGCCGACGACTGCCATCGGCAAGATCGTCGGCCTGCTGACCACCTGGGTCGGCCTCACCGACGACGCCACACCAGCACTCAATGTGTTCCGGGTGGCTGGCACGGTCGCGGCCCTCGTCATCGTTGTGGTGCTCATCCTGCGACCCGGTGGACGCAGTCCCGTGCGCGGAGCCGCGCTGGCGCTCGCAGCGGTCGTCGTCCTGGGGCCTGTGGTCCAGCCCTGGTACCTGCTCTGGTTCCTCCCGCTGTTCGCCGCGACCGGCCTGACGGTGCGTGAACTGCGGGCGGCCGTCATCCTGACCGCCGGGTTCACCGTCCACGGCATGATCGAGAGTTCGACGAACGCCGACAACCTCGCCGATGTCGCCGACATCATCACGTACGTCGTCGCCTTCGCCGTCGTGATCGTCGTACTGCTCGCCTCACCACGCGAACGTCGCCTCATCCTTGGCAGCGACACCCCGCGCGGCCTGCTGCCAGCGACCGACACACAGCGGGATCGGGCCGCCGCCATGACGTGGCCGCCATGACGCGGCCGCGAACTGACAGGATTCGGTCGTGAGCAACCGCGAACTGGACGCCGCGCACATCAGCGATCCGCATCTGCGCGAGTCCTACGAGCGCTGCCGGCAGCTCAACGCCGCCCACGGCAAGACGTACTACCTCGCGACCCTGCTGTTGCCGGCCGCCAAGCGGCCGTATGTGCACGCCCTCTACGGCTTCGCCCGCTACGCCGACGAGATCGTCGACGACCTGTCATCGACGCTGACCGAGCAGGAGAAGGCCGACTGGCTGCGCGAATGGGGACAGTCGTTCCTCGACGACATCGACCGCGGCTGGTCCGACGACCCCGTGTGTCGCGCGGTGGTCGACACCGTGCTGCGCTGGCAGATCCCAAAGGTGTACTTCGAGGCCTTCCTCCGCTCGATGACGATGGATCTCACCGTCACGGAGTACGCGACCTACGACGACCTGTACGAATATGTGTACGGATCGGCCGCCGTCATCGGGCTGCAGATGATCCCCATTCTCGAGCCGACTTCACCGGAGGCGTACGACCGGGCGACCGATCTCGGTGTCGCGTTCCAGCTGGCCAACTTCGTTCGCGATGTCGGTGAGGACCTCGACCGTGGCCGCGTGTACCTGCCTCTTGACGAGCTGGCGTTGTACGGGGTCACCCGCGAGCAGCTCGAGCACCGGGTCGCGACGCCAGCGATCAAGGATGCGCTGGCCTTCCAGATCCGGCGCGTGCACGAACTCGAGGAGCGCTCGCGCCCAGGTATCGCCATGCTGCACCCGAGCTCACGCGATTGCATCGAGGCCGCGCGCGTCCTGTACTGCGGCATCGTCGACGAGGTGGAGCGCACCGACTACGAGGTCTTCACGACCCGTGCGACCGTGCCGATGCGCAGACGTCTCGCGGTCGCCGGGCCGGCCTGGGTACGCGCCGTGCGGGCACGTCGACGCTACGGCGATGGCATCACGGCGTAGCGGACAGACGCACGGACGTGCTCCTACCGCCCACGTCGCCAGATGGGCGGACCCGCCGTCGGAGTCCGGCCGATCCCCTTGCGGCCCCAGAGCACCCACAGGCTCAATGACAGCAGGACGAGAGCGAAGCCGAAGAGCAGGTCCTCGACCGGCGCGAAGGCCAGTCGACCGTCGCCGATGAACGTCGGCACCCCGCCCTCGGGCGACGAGCCGCCGATGATGGCCTCACCCTCGTAGCGGACGATGCCGAATCCGGTGAACATCCCGTTCGTCACCAACTGGAAGAACACGATGATCGCGTAGGCCGCCCAGAAGGCGCGGCGTCGCACCAGCCGCGTGCGGAAGGCCCACAAGTCGAGGGCTACGGCCAG
>CAIVQM010000296.1 GCA_903908025.1 uncultured bacterium | reverse complement strand
CGTCCTTCGGCCGCGTTCAACGCGGGACGACGCATTCGACGACCTCGCCCAGCGACTCCTGGGGAGCGCGCTCGAGCCCTTCATCCTCGACGGCCGGCCGGTGCCCGTGTCGGTCAGCATCGGTTCAGCGCAGTCCGACGCGTCCACGGAGATCCCCGGCGACCTGCTCCGCGGAGCGGACATCGCACTGCAGCGGGCGAAGCAGGGCGGCCGGCGCCAGGCGGCCCGCTTCGAGCCGGGGGAGGACCGGCCCGCCCTAGAGCGGATGGGCACCGAGCAACTGCTACGCACCGCCCTCGAGAACGACGGACTGGTCTGCCTGTTCCAGCCGATCACGCTGATCTCATCCGGCCGGGTCGTCGCCGTTGAGACGCTCGTGCGGCTGCGCGGGGGTGACGGGGAGCTCGTGATGCCGTCAGCGTTCCTGCCCCTGACCGCCGAACTCGGGCTGATGGGTGCCCTGACGGACCAGGTCCTGCGGCAGTCATGCGCGGCCGCGTCGCGATGGCTCGAAAGTGGCCATGAGGTGAGGGTCGCGTTCAATGCGCCCCCCCAGTGGTTGAACGCGACGGCGATCACCACGGTCCAGCTCGCGCTCGCGGAGTTCGGTGTCCCCCCGGCCGCGATGACGGTCGAGGTTACAGAGGAGGAGACACTCAGCGCCGGTCGGACCGCAATCGAGACCCTGACCGCCCTTCGTGCGCTCGGGATGCACGTGGCCATCGATGACTTCGGCACGGGCTATGCCGGTCTGGATTCGTTCCGCTCAGTACCGGCCGACATCGTCAAGGTCGACCGCTCCTTCGTCGACGAGATGATGCGCAATGACGAGGACTTCGAGCTGGTCCGATCCATGCTCGACCTGATCTACCGCTTCGGCAAGAAGGCCGTCGCCGAGGGTGTCGAGACGGCGGAGCAGCTGGCCGCCCTCCGAGAGATGGGGTGCGAGTACGCGCAGGGGTTCTTCCTCGGTCGACCGATGCCCTTCGCGGATGTGCCCGCTGGCGAGGTGCTGCCTCGCGTGCTGCCGGTCCGCCCGGCGTGACGCGATAGCGCTGCGCCGGTCGGGTAGGTCAGCTGGTGAGCGTGACGATCAGGGCGATGACGGCGAATCCGATGGCGATCTCGCAGATGAGGACGCCGATCGCCGTGATGCGCAGCGGTGCCCGGTACTCGCCCGTCGCGTAGTGCCCGGTGCGCTTGATGATGTCCGAGAGCTTGGTGGCGTCCTTGCGGGCATCGCCCGAGGGGTCGCGCTGCGACCAGTAGCCGCGCTCGCTGTTCAGACCGACGAGGACGAACACCACCCCGAAGATGAACAGGATGATGGCGATGATCCAGAACACGAGGGCGGCTGTCGTCACAGGTGGACCCTAGCGGTCGCCTCCGGCTAGCGTGCAGGCGTGCCATCCACGACGAACGGCAAGCCGCTGCAGATCGACGTCGATGGCACATCCGTGCGGCTCACCAGCCCGGACAAGCTGGTGTTCCCCGGGATCACCAAGCGCGAGGTCCTCGACTACTACCTGGCCGTCGGTGGTCCGATGCTCGAGCAGGTCGCGGGCCGGCCGACGGCGCTGGAGCGCTGGCCCGACGGAGTCGCTTCCGAGAGCGAGAGCTTCTTCCAGAAGCATCTGCCCACGAGCGCCCCCGCGTACGTGCACGGCGTCGAGGTGGCGTTTCCCAGCGGGCGGTCCGGCACGCTGCTCGACCCATCGACGCGCGCAGCGATCGCGTGGGCCGTGCAGATGGGCACGGTGACCTTTCATGCCTGGCCCGTGACCGCGCCGGATGTCGCGCACCCGGACCAGTTACGCATCGATCTGGATCCGTCCCCGGCGAACGCATTCCACGATGTGCGACGCGTAGCGCATGCCTGCCGTCAGGTTGCGGGGGAGTGGGGCTTGAGTTCCTTCATCAAGACGACCGGCAGTCGCGGCCTCCATGTGTTCATCCCGATCCTGCCGCGGTGGACCTTCATCGATGTCCGCCATGCCGCGATCGCTTTGGGGCGCGAGCTCGAGCGTCGCCATCCGGACGTCGTGACGATGTCGTGGTGGAAGGAGGAGCGCGGGGATCGGGTATTCATCGACTTCAACCAGAATGCGCAGGACCGCATGATCGCGTCGGCCTACTCGCTGCGCGCGCACGCGACTGCCCCCGTATCGATGCCCATCGAGTGGGATGACGTTGACGGGGTCGATCCGCGTGACCTCACCTTGCGTTCGGTCCCGACCCTGGTGGCCGAACGGAGTGGTGATCCCTGGAGCGGCATACGCGATGCCGCCGCGGATCTCGCTCCTGCGCTGGCTGCATGGGAGCGCGATGTTGCCTCGGGGCTGCCGGAACTGCCCTACCCACCGGATTTCCCGAAGATGCCGGGGGAGCCGCCGCGCGTGCAGCCAAGCCGGGCGCGGCACACTCCGTCATCCTGACATTCATCTCGATCTGCGCACTTGCAGATACGGGGGTAGGTTCCGCACGTCGGTAGTCGGAGCAGCTGTGCTGCGAATAGGTGAAGGGTGAACATGGACATTCAGTGCGAGACCGTGCTCGAAGGCCTGCTAGTCCGTCTGCATGACCAGGCCCGTGACCATGCCCTTGTCCTCGGTGAGGACGGCGCCGACTACGCGCGCGGACTGCGTGATGCTGCCGATCAGCTGTCGGTTGCCCTGCAGGAGAGTCGTCGCGTCAACGCCTGAACTTCTGCGAGGGCATCTGACCGTCCGTGCGCTAGGACGGTGACGTCAGCAGGTCCTCGATGCGGGCGGGTGGCGGTACCTCGAGCTGGTCGAAACCGCAGGAGTCGGGACCCCGATCGGGCCGCCACCGCAGGAAGCCAGCGACATGGCGGAAGCGGGCACCCTCCATCTGGTCGTAGGTGACCTCGGCGACGAGTTCGGGCCGCAGCGCCGTCCACTCCTGTTCCTTCTTCCAGCGACTGGCCGCACCGGGCACGTTGGCGAGCGTGCTTCCTCGCCACGGGTGGTTGTCACCAACGACCTCGAGCGGGGAGAGGAGCGTTACGAGGTCGGCACGCGTGGCTGCAGTGAAGGCTGACGCTGCGCCGACGTACTGCAGGACGCCATCGGCGTCGTTGATTCCGAGCAGCAGGCTGCCGACGACGGGTGTTCCGGCAGCACCCGGTCGGGCATGTGCTCTCCAGCCAGCCACGACGACATCGGCAGAGCGCTCGTGCTTGATCTTGCCCTGTGCTCGCTTGCCGGGTGAGTAGGGCTCACCGAGTGGCTTCACGATGAGGCCGTCGACGCCCGCCGACTCGAAGCGGTCGAACCACGTTTGCGCTACCGAGCGGTCGCTCGTTGTTGGGGTCAGCAGCAGTGGTGGTCGCCATGACGTGGCGAGTTGCTCGAGCAGCAGGCGGCGCTCGTGGAATGGCAGTGCCATCAGGTCGCGATCGGTCCAGAGCAGGTCGAAGGCCAGCAGTGAAGCGGGGAGGTCGGCGGCCAGCCGCGCGATGTTGCCCCCGCCGGCCTCGGACCGTGGGCGAAGCCGGGTCGAGAGGGCGCTGAAGTCGAGCCGGCCCGCGCGGGCGACCACGATCTCGCCATCGAGCACGGTGTCGTCGGGCACCTGCTCGCGTGCGGCTGCCACCAGTTCGGGGAAGGCATATGCGAGGTCGACGACGTCACCTTCAGTGCCTGCCGAGCGGCCGCGACCCTGCAGCACGACATCGTCGCCGGAACGGAACAGCAGGCAGCGGAAGCCGTCCCACTTCGGTTCGAAGCTGAGACCGTCGACGTCATCGGGGAGCCGATGCCCCAGCGGCTTGGCGAGCATCGGCTCGATGGGTGGGGTGAGCATCAGTTGACCCTCGCGCGAATGAACACGCTGCCGTCCTCCTCGAGGACGTGGGTCGGCGTCAGGTGCAGGGGCGGGTCGAAGCCCCCAGCCACCGTCAGGATGTGCTCGCCCGGTCCACCGCCCAGCAGGCGGGGAGCGACCGTGAGGAGCAGTTCGTCCAGGAGTCCAGCGGCGGCCAGGTCGCCGAGCAGGCTCGGGCCGCCCTCGCAGTGGATGTGACCGAGGCCACGTGCGGCGAGTTCCGCGATGACGCGGTGGAGGTCGACCGAGTCCACCCCGCAGGGCACGACCTCGATGAGGGTACGCAGCTCGTCCGATGCGTCAGCCGCCGCCGTGTCAGTGGCGAACGCAATGGGCCGGGGGTTGTCGTCCGTGCGCTCCGCGAGCATGCGCAGGGTGAGCGGCAGATCGAGACGGTTGGAGACGATGGCGACGATCTTCTTCGAAGGGCGGTAGTCCTCGGCTCGGATGGTTCCAGCGCCGACGAGGATCACATCGGCATCGGCGCGGGCGATGGAGAACACCCGCTGGTCCGCCGGCGTGCTGATCGAGCGGGACCCGCCGTCAGGGCCGCGCATGGCCCCGTCGAGCGTTGACACCATGTTGGCGCGCACCCACGGGCGCTGCTCCGGGAAGCCGTAGGCGGCGCGCAGGACGTCATCGCTGAGTTCTGCGATCGGGGCAGGAAGGAGGCGGCGCACCACGCGATCGTCGCATGAATAGGCTCACGGTCGTGCCCGAGTCGCTCACTGCGCGTCATCCGTCCCTGACGGTGGCCGGGCTCGTCGACGAGTTCGTGCCGCCGCCGCACTTTGCCGACGTGCGCTTCGACACCTATGTGCCCGACGCCGCGCAGCCCACGCAAGCCGCAGCGGTCAGCGCTCTCGAGGCTTTTGCGGGTCGCGTAGCAGGGCCTGCGCCGGCCCGTCGATCGATCTTCCGTCGAGCCGCCCCGCCCGAGGGGCGAGCAGGGGTCTATCTCGACGGTGGCTTCGGCGTCGGCAAGTCCCACCTGCTTGCGTCGCTATGGCATGCGGTCCCCGGTCCCAAGCGGTTTGGCACGTTCGTCGAGTACACGAACCTCGTGGGCGTACTCGGCTTCCGGACGGCCGTTGAGGCTCTGAAGGAGAACCGACTCGTGTGCATCGACGAGTTCGAGCTCGATGACCCCGGCGACACCGTGCTGATGTCGACGCTGTTGGGGGAGCTCGTCAATGCCGGCGTACAACTGGCCGCCACCTCCAACACGCTGCCGGACAAGCTGGGGGAGGG
>CAIVQM010000295.1 GCA_903908025.1 uncultured bacterium | reverse complement strand
TTCAACTTCCCCGTCGCGGTGTGGGCGTGGAACACCGCACTCGCTCTCGTCTGCGGCAACTCGGTCATCTGGAAGCCCTCCGAGCTCACGCCGCTGACGGCGATGGCCTGCTCAGCACTCATGGACCAGGCCATCGCGGCGCAGGGCGCACCCGCGGGCATCCACGTGCTGGCCGTGGCCGAGCGATCCGCCGGTCCCGCACTCGTCGGAAACCCACTGGTCGCCGTCGTCAGCGCGACCGGCTCCGAGCGGATGGGCGCTGAGGTCGGCCCGCAGGTGGCCGCGCGCTTCGGACACGCGATCCTAGAGCTCGGCGGGAACAACGCCGCGATCGTCGCCCCGTCAGCCGACATCGACCTGGCCGTCCGCGGCATCGTCTTCGCGGCCGCCGGCACTGCGGGGCAGCGCTGCACCAGCCTGCGCCGAGTCATCGCGCACGCATCCGTCGCCGACGATCTCGTCGAGCGCATCGCCGCGGTCTACGCCCGCCTCACCGTTGGCACCCCGGTCGATCCCGGCACCCTCGTCGGCCCGCTCATCAGCCAGGCCTCCTTCGAGCGCATGCAGGCGGCCATCGCCGAAGCGGTCGCGGCCGGCGGCACGCTCGTGGTCGGCGGCGAGCGCGTCGACGTGCCCGGCTGCGAGGACGCCTACTACGTGCGCCCGGCCCTCGTTCGGATGCCCGCGCAGGCCGATGTCGTGCGTCGCGAGACGTTCGCACCCCTCCTCTACGTGCTGACCTACGAGACCCTCGACGAGGCCATCGCCCTCCAGAACGGCGTCCCGCAAGGACTGTCGTCCAGCATCTTCACCCTCGACCAGCGCGAAGCAGAACTGTTCATGTCGGCGGCCGGCTCCGACTGCGGCATCGTCAACGTGAACATCGGCACGTCAGGAGCCGAGATCGGCGGAGCATTCGGCGGCGAGAAGACGACCGGCGGTGGACGCGAGTCCGGCTCGGACGCCTGGCGGGGCTACATGCGTCGCGCCACCAACACGATCAACTACTCGCATGACCTGCCCCTGGCGCAGGGCGTGAGCTTCGGCTGATGTCGGCACGTGCGCGCACCACCCTGACGGCGGCACTCCTGCTCGCCGTCATTGCGGGCGTGGTCCTCGGGATCCGATGGCTGACCCGTGCGGACACGATGGACGGCACCGCTCCGTTGGGCGACTCGGCCGTCATCCTCATCCCCGGCTACGGAGGTGGCTCGCAATCCCTTGCCGGGCTGGCCGACGAGCTGCGGGCATCCGGTCGCTCCGCGGTGATCGTCGACCTGGGCGACCAGCATGGCGACATCCGAGGCTACGGGACCGATGTCTCCCGCCTGGCGGCCCAACTCGTCGCTGACGGAGCACCGGGGGTCGACCTCGTCGGCTACTCCGAGGGCGGCCTCATCGCCCGGGCCGCGCTGGAGGCCGACCCGCGACTCGTTCGTCGCATCGCGACGGTGGCTTCGCCGCACGCCGGCACCGCCCTCGCCGGACTCGGCGCCATGCTCGCGGACTCGGCAGCGTGTCCGGCCGCCTGCCAGCAGATGGCCCCCGATTCGGAGTTCCTCGGGTCGCTGCGGATGCCCGGGGATGCCACCAGATGGCTGTCGGCCTACTCGGCGACCGATGACGTGATCCGGCCACCGGATTCCAGCCTCCTGGACGGTGCGACCAACGTCGAGGTGACCGGCGCATGCGCGACCGGACCCCTCGACCACGGCGGCATCATCCGCTCGTCCCAGGTCTGGTCGCTGGTCAGCGAGTTCCTCGACAGCGGCACCGTCGCCGCTGGCTGCACCCCGTAGGGTCCGGTCCGTGGACCTTCCGGAGCAGGCCAGCGTCGTCATCATCGGTGGCGGTGTCATGGGCACGAGCATCGCCTTCCACCTCGCCGAGGCGGGAGTGCGCGACGTCCTGCTGCTCGAGCAGGCGCAGCTCGGCAGCGGATCAACATGCAAGGCTGCGGGTGGAGTGCGCGCCCAGTTCTCCGACCCGGTCAACATCGCACTCGGTTGGCGAGGACTCGCCGCATTCGAGGACTTCCCAACGCGACCGGGTCAGGTGATCGATCTCCACCAGCCCGGCTACCTGTTCCTGCTGACCAGTCCGGACGAACTCGAGGTCTACGCCGAGTCGGTAGCACTCCAGAATGCGATGGGGGTGCCGAGCGTCATGCTCACCCCCGAGCAGGCAGCCGCGCTCTCCCCCGCCGTCGTGACGGGCGATGTCCTCGGCGCGGCGTTCCACGCACGCGACGGCTACTGCAGTCCCGAGTCCGTGGTCCTCGGCTACGCGACCGGCGCACGACGTCACGGCGCAACCATCCGCACCGGCGTCACCGTTACTGGCATCGAGCGCAACGGCGATGACATCGTCGCCGTCCGGACGGATCAGGGCAGCGTTCGGACATCGACGGTGGTCTGTGCTGCGGGGCCATGGTCGGCGGAGATCGGCGACTTCGCGGGTGTCTCGCTGCCGGTCTCTCCCCTGCGCCGGCAGATCCTGATCACCGAGGTCGCCAAGGGCTCCCCCGCCGATGGCGTGCTGGCCCAGGGCGACGTGGTGCTGGGCGTCGACGGCAAGGCCTTCAGCGACGATGCGCGCCTCACCTTCGCGCGCTCCATCACC
>CAIVQM010000294.1 GCA_903908025.1 uncultured bacterium | reverse complement strand
CATCAAGCAGCTTGGACTGATGGAGGCGTAGTCGCCGCGAAAGTGCGAGCTGGGGTCCACGGTCTCGTACCGAAGCTCGTTGCCCTGCCGCCCCGTGACCCGGATCTCCGCCTGGAAGCCCAACGCTGCTAGTGCGTCCTGAAGCTCCTTGGTCCTGTCCACGTAATCCCCCTGTCTGCTTCCAGGACATGCTCCCGCGACGGACGGACGGACGGTCGGCACGCTAGCGTGCGGCCGTGACCCCCGAGGACGTGGTGCTGGCCGCCTGCGATGCCGCAATTGACGAGCGAGACATCGTGACCGATCCCGACATCCTCGGCTCGTACGTTCATGATCGCTCCACGGGGTCTGCGGCGGGGGAGCCCTTTGCGGTCGTCTTCCCGCGGACGACTGAGCAGGTGTCGGCGATCATGACGGCTGCGCATGCGAACCGGGTGCCCGTCGTCCCGCGAGGTGCGGGCTCTGGTCTGTCGGGTGGCAGCAATGCGATCGACGGCTCGCTTGTCGTGTGTCTGGAGCGCATGACTGACGTCCTTGAGGTCAACTCGACCGACGGCTACGTCGAGACACAGCCGGGGATCATGAACACCGAACTCCGCGACCACGTCAAGGAGAGCGGGCTCTGGTACGCGCCGGATCCGGCGAGCAAGGACTTCTGCTCGATCGGCGGCAACGTCAACACGAATGCCGGTGGTCTGTGCTGCGTGAAGTACGGGGTGACGCGCGATGCGGTCATCGGACTCGAGGTGGTGCTCGCCGACGGTCGCATCACTCGGCTTGGCCGCCGCACGATCAAGGGCGTTGCAGGATACGACCTCACCGGGATGATGGTCGGCAGCGAAGGAACGCTCGGCATCGTGACGATGGCGCGCCTGCGCCTGCGTCCCCTTCCTCCGCCGGCTACGACAGCCGTTGCAGTGTTCGACGATGTCGCGAGCGCTGGAAGAGCGAGCGCCGCGATCATGGCCGAGCTCACGCCGAGCATGCTCGAGCTGATGGACCAGCAGACGATCCAGGTCGTGGAGGCGTGGCGGCCGATGGGACTGGACGTCAATGCCGGAGCCCTGCTGGTCGCGCAGACGGATGCCGGCCACGGGGCTGCCGTGGCGGATGCCGATCGGCTGATCGAGATCTGCGAGCAGTTCGGCGCACGGGAGGGCTATCGCTCGGAGGACGAGGAGGAGTCGGAGATGCTCCTTGGCGCCCGCCGGATGGCGATCCTCGCGATCGAGGACCTTGGCGACTGGCTGCTCGACGACATCGCGGTGCCGCGCTCGAGCCTCGCCGAGGCGATGGTGCGGATCCAGGACATCGCGCAGCGGCACGACGTGCGGATCTGCACGTTCGGACACGCGGGCGACGGCAACCTGCACCCGACTATCGTCACGGAGCGCGGGGATGAGGCAGCAGGTGCGCGGGCGCTCCTCGCCTTCGACGACATCCTCGACGTCGCGCTGACTCTTGGCGGGACGGTGACGGGTGAGCATGGTGTGGGCAACCTCAAGCAGCGTGCCCTCGGCCGGGAGATAGACGCGGTTGCGGCCGACCTGCACACCCGGGTCAAGCACGCCTGGGATCCCGAGAACATCCTGAACCCGGGCAAATCCCTGCCGCGCTGGTAGCCCTGTCGGGGTGTCCCCGGAACGGGTGGAATGGGCGGATTGCCGCAATCCGATCGCTCTGAGCGCTAGCGTTCCGTCATGCCACGATTCCTGATGGGCTGGATCCTTGGCCTCGGCGGCAACGCCATCGGCCTCATCCTCGCCGCCCTGCTCCTTGGTGACCAGTTCCAGATCGACGGATTCGTTCCGTTCCTGATCAGCCTGGTCGTGTTCGCGATCCTCAGCGGCCTGTTCACCTGGCTGGTGCTCAAGTTCCTGATTCGCAATGCTGGGTCGATCGTCGCCCTAACCGGCCTCATCTCCACCTTCCTCGCCCTGTTCATCACCTCGCTCCTGACCAGCGGCCTGGACATCAATGGGTGGGGCTGGGTATGGGGAACCCTCATCGTCTGGGTCCTCGGGATGTTCATCTGGCTGCTCCCAGGCCCTTGGCGCGCGCATCGCAAGGAGGTCGCACGCTAGTTTGACTAGCGATGCGAATCATCGACTGGCTTCGTCCGGCTTTCAGCGGGGCTGAGCACATCCCCATTGACCGACCCGTGCTGGGTATGCGCGGGCCGGTCTGGACGATGGCCCTGATCACGGCGACCAAGAGCATCGGCCTGCTCGCCGTCGTGCTGGCACCGGCCCACGAGCACCCGGCGGTGCCGGCTCAGACCTTTGCCTTCGTGTCGCTGCTGCTGATCACGCTCGTCCTCGCCAACCCGTGGTGGCACATCCCGACCTGGTTCCTGCACTTCTGCGTGACGTTTGGCGCGGTGCTGATCTGCATCCTGCTGCTCCAGGCGAAGACCCCGGGCAATCTGGTCGGGAATTCACTGTCGGTGGTTGCCTACTCGGCCTATGCCGCCATCTGGTTCCCGCTGGGTCAGGCGGTCGAGCACATCGTGATCCTGATCGGGGCGGCTGCGATTGGGATGTTCCTCGCCAATCCGATCGATACGGCGGTCTCCGTCTGGATCCCGACAGCCGAGTCGGCCATCCTGCTCGGTGGGGTCATCTATCTGCTGGTGCGGCGCATTCACTCCCTTGCGACGCGGGATCCGTTGACGCGAACACTCAACCGAGCCGGGCTGCAGGCCACGGTGGATCACCGCGCGGCGAAGGACGGTCGTGAGGTGGAGTGCTCACTCACGGTCATCGATCTGGACGACTTCAAGGCGCTGAACGACTCGCAGGGCCACGCGGCCGGTGATGCCATGCTGGCGACCGTCGCTCAGACGATGCGGACCTCCTTGCGCACTGGCGACATCATCGCCCGGAGCGGCGGCGACGAGTTCCTGATCGTCCTCGCGCTACCAATGCAGGAGGCCACGCTTGTCATGGCGCGCATCGTCGGAGAGCTTCCCATCGGCGCGTCGTACGGTGTTGCTCCGCTGCACGACTTCCGCAGGTTTGACGAGTCAGTTGCTGTCGCGGACGCAGCCATGTATCTGGATAAGGCACGCAAGGAGCAGCACGGGCCGAAAACGCTGGGGTGACGTGTTGGTCAGCGGTTGATGTCAGACGGCGTGACGTAGCGGGCGAGGAACGCCGACTCCTGAGCAAGTCGTCGTAGGGATCCGATCAGCCGTTCAGCGAGTACGGTGCCGAGTACCACCTGCTCGACGAGCACATCGCGCGGCACATCGTGCGGCAACTCCTCGACCTCGGCGGCCGCCAACTGATCGATGGCATTCGCGTAGGGGGCCAGGCCTGCGACCAAGGCTTGGTCGGAGTGGTCGTCGCCCGGAGTGAGCTGGGTCATTGCGCGGACGATGCCGGCAAGCTCTGCGCGTGCGGGGCTCCCGGTCGAGACCGTCCAGCCTCGGCTCGCAAGAAAGTGGTCGACCTGAGCGAGTGTCGTGGGATCGGCGTCCGAATCCGGCACGCGTGCGAGGGCGCCGTGAGCGGCCCCGACGACCTGGTCGATCGAAGCGTTCGGATCATCGACGACAGCGAGGATGTCCCGCGCCTCCTGGGTGGTCAGGCCTCCGATGTCGACGAGTGCCCGGATCAGGCGCAGGCGGCGGACATGGGATTCGTCGTACTGGGCTTGGTTTCGAGCGGTGGCCTCGCCCTTGCGGATCAGCCCCTCCCGCAGGTACCACTTGATCGTGGCGGGCGGCACCCCGGTGGTGCGGCTCAACTCTGCGAGTCTCATACCTGCAGAGTATGCATACAGCGAGTGGATAGTGTTACTCTCCGTAAGGAGGCGGAAATGAATGCGATCGAAGTGCGCGATTTGTACAAGAAGTATGGGGATGTCCGAGCTGTCGATGGGGTGACCTTCGATGTTCGGGCCGGCGAGTGCCTGGCGCTCCTGGGGCCGAATGGGGCGGGCAAGACCACGACGACGGAGATCCTCGAGGGATACCGGCATGCGGATTCCGGCACCGTGCAGGTCCTCGGCACCGACCCACAGACCGGCGGCCTGTCCTGGCGTGCGCGGCTGGGCATCGTGCTGCAGGCCGATCGCGATCTCGGTGAACTCACCGTGCGCGAGTCGGTCCGGCACTTCGCCGGGTACTTCGCGAACCCGCGCGATCCGGAGGAGGTCATCGCGGCAGTGGGCCTGGAGGCGAAGGCCAGTGCCCGCAACAGCAAGCTCTCCGGCGGGCAGCGTCGGCGGCTGGACGTCGCCCTCGGGATCATCGGCCGGCCCGAGATGCTGTTCCTCGACGAGCCCACCACGGGCTTCGATCCGGAAGCACGCCGCGAGTTCTGGACGCTCATCGAGCAGTTGAAGTCCGAAGGCACGACCATCCTGCTCACGACGCACTATCTCGACGAGGCCGAACGACTCGCTGATCGCGTCGCGGTCATCGCGCGCGGGCGCATCGTCGCGTGCGACACCCCATCGCAGATCGGCAACCGATCCAACGCGACAGCAGTCGTGAGCTGGGCCGAGGGTGGAGTGGAGCGTTCCGAGTCGACGAGTGAACCGACGGCATTTGTTCGCGCCCTCGCCGAACGACTCGGGGGCGAGATCCCCGAGTTGGCCGTGCAGCGACCGACACTCGAGGACACCTACCTCTCCCTGCTCGCTGAGGAGGGTGAGTCATGAGCAGCACACTCGCATTGGGCAAGCGTCGAGTGAGTCTGGAACTGCGCCAGTTCTTCCGTGACCGCGAGAGTGCGTTGTTCAACTTCGCGCTCCCGATGATCCTTCTCGTCATCTTCGGATCGGTGTTCGCCGACCAGGAGGTTGGCTTCGAGGACGTGACCTTCGCCCAGTACTTCCTCGCCGGCATGATCGCCTCCGGCATCCTCTACACCTCGTTCCAGAACCTGGCGATCGCCATTCCGATGGAGCGCGATGACGCGACGCTCAAGCGGCTCCAGGGCCTGCCGATGCCCAAGGCCTCGTACTTCATCGGCAAGGCCGGGATGGTCTTCATCGCATACGTCGTCCAGGTCATCGTGCTGCTGATCGTCGGCGTCCTGTTCTACGGCGTGAATCTGCCGGACACCGCGACGAAGTGGTTCACGTTCGCGTGGGTCAGCGTGCTCGGCCTGCTCTCCTGCACGCTCCTCGGCATTGCGTTCTCGGTCGTGCCGAAGCAGGGCAAGGGCGCCTCGGCGATCGTCGCGCCGATCGTGCTCGTCCTGCAGTTCACCTCGGGCGTCTTCTTCGTCTTCAATCAGCTCCCGAGCTGGATGCAGACATTCGCCTCGCTCTTCCCGCTCAAGTGGCTGACGCAGGCAATGCGCTACGTCTTCCTCCCCGAGGGTGCTGAGGTGATCGAGGTCGGTGGCGCCTGGAACCTGGGCATGTGCGCGCTGGTTCTGGGCATCTGGACGATCGCCGGCTTCTTCATCGCGCTGAAGGTGTTCCGCTGGTCCGCTCGCGGTCAGGACTGAGGGCGAGGCGCTCTCGGGCAGGCCCCTCTGGGCGGCCGTGCCGGCGGGCACTCCACTGCGTCGCCCGCTACTGCGGGGCTCATGAACCCGACGATGCCGCTCAGTGACCGAGAGTCTGCCGACCCCCTGTTGCGCTACGCGCCGAGCAGCGGGATGGTGACGACGTCGAACGGCAGGTTCCCGGCCTCCGGCTCGAGAATGCTGAGGAGGCCGACGCCGTAGCCGGTGGCGAGGCCGACGTGCACCCGAGCGGCCGACAGAGTCGAGGGCCAGTCGGGATTCGCGGCCGACTGCTGGTCGACGAAGGATTGGAACTGCTCCTCCTGCTTGCGCAGAAGTTCATCGTTATGCCACGACACCCGCAACTCCTCGACGTTGACGGCGCGCTGATACCTGAACTCCGGGCGCAGGATCTCGCGAATCATCACCGCCTCGGTGACTCCCGGCCCGTGCTCCTCCTCCATGCGCAGCTGGAACTCGGCGTTCGCCGGGAATCCGTAGGCCTGGTGTCGGGCCGATGCGTCAATGAAGAGGTCGAGCTTGGATGCGTGGCGCAGGAAGATGTTGGCCTCGGCCACCTTTGCATCGCGTGCGATGCGGGCCGTGCTCGCGCTGTCGTAACCAGACGTGCCGACGAGTCGCAATACCGATGTGAGGAGTGCATCGTGGATGCGGTCGCCGGAGTTGAAGGGGATGTCATCTGCGAGGTGCGGGAGGTGAGCCTTCGGCAGGGGCTGCGGGCTGGCGTCGGACTGCAGCGCGCGGAAGAGGGAGTCGAATTCCTTGCTGAGGTCGACCTGCTCGGAGCCGGGACGCCGTGAGACGGCGATGAGGCCGAAGGCCACGATGAGCAGGTAGGCGCGCCGGGCAGCCAGCGCACGGGTCGGCTTGCCGCGCTGCGGGGTGCACCAGACGTGGACCTCGGAAGCGGCCCCCTGCTGGACCTCTGCGGCGAGGGTCGGGTCGAAACTCGACATGATGAGTAGCTCGAGCGCTGCTTGCAGGGCTGTGTCAGGCCGAGCGAGGCGCTGCATTGCGGTCTGGAAGCGAGCTGGTGACACTTCGCCCGGGAGCAGGCCGGCGCTCGAGAGGGCTTGCTCGAGGACGGCAAGGAGCACGGGCGCTGAACGCTCGCGCCAGGTAGCCACCGCGAGTTCTGAGCGGTCGGCGAAGCGGTTAGTGACGGGCCGCTGCGACAGGCCGGCACGCCGGGCGACCGCTGTCAGGGCAAGGCCGGGCCAGCCGTCCTGGGCTGTTGCGTCCAGGGCTGCGTCGAGGATCAGCGCGTCATTGCGCAAGACCCGGGCCTGTGCCACCGAAGCCTCCTGAGATGCCGAGCTTGTTGCACCCACGGTTGTCGAGCCCCGGATCTGGTGAATCCTAACGAACTGAAATCCACTTCGTTTGCCGCAAACGGTGGGCGATGCGTGTCGGAATCAATCGATTCAATTCGACGGCAGGGAAAGGAATTGCAAAATAAGCGTGACACGCTTAATGTTCGCATGAACACGCACCTGCTCGCCAATTCGGTCTTTGAGGCGCAGGAACGAATACCAAGGAGAAGCCATGAGACGACGTCCCTTGACACGGTTGCCGCTGGCCATTGTGTGCTGCGCAGTTCTCACCGTTCCCGTCACGAGCCTTGCCTTTGTATCGGGGGCAAAGGCTGTGGGCAGTGCGTGTTCGCCTTTCTTGATGCCTTCTAGCGGGGACGTGGTGGCCTCAATCGAGACGGTGGGTTCCTGCGAGTGGACAGTGCCAGCGGGCATCACCTCCATCTCGATCAGCGTGATCGGTGGTGGTGGCGGCGGCGGCGGTGGCTATCGCGGGTCGGGCTCGACGTACACCACGGTGTATCTGGGCGGTGGCGGCGGAGGTGGCGGGCAGTTCCAGCGGGAGACCTACGTCGTAACTCCGGGCGCCACCTACACGATGACGGTCGGCTCCGCAGGCACCGCGGGAGTCGCGGCCACGTCTGGCACTGCAGCCGGCGATGGCGGCGAGGGTGGCACTACGTCGGTCACAGGTTTGCCGACGGCCCTCACCGTGGCCGGCGGTAAGGGCGGAGGAGGCGGGAGCCTCGCCAACGGGAATCGCGGAGGTAATGGTGGCGAATCCATGCAGACGGGCGGACTCGGTGGCGGCGGTCTTGGGGCTGTGGCAGGCCCCGGGATAGGCAGTTCCGTCGGGACCGGTGGCGGCGGTGGTGGAGCCACCTACTGGTCCGCAGGTACAGCCGCACCTACGGTTACCGGCCGTGGTGGCGGTGGAAACGGTGCGAACGGGTCCGAGTTCCGGCCTCTCTCCTCCTTCGACGTCGGCGGCGGTGGTGGCGGCGGAGCGGGGCAGCTGCCCGCAAGCAAAGGGATTGGAGGTACTGGCGGTGGTGGCTACGGAGGTTCCCAAGTCATCCTGTACGACGAACCACAGGCTGGGGGTAACGGCCTTGGTGGCGGTGGTGGTGGCGGTGACGGTGGCGGCGGCGTTGACCTCAGAGCCCCGGCCAATGGGGGCGCAGGTGGCTCAGGCCGGATTGACATAGTTTACGCAGCACTCTTGACTCCGATAACGCAAACGATCTCGGGTACGGCCGGGACGCCAATTAGTGCGAGTACTCCATTGGTGAATTCGCTGCTCAGCAGCCCGACTTTCACCGTCGATCCATCCTCGCCTGCGCTCCCGTCAGGATTGACGCTCAACCCGTCGACCGGGGAAATTTCAGGGACGCCGACGTCGCAACAAGCGCCGGTGACGATTGTCATCCGGGGCACTGACCAGTACGGCTACGACTGGGCGACCGCCCAGGTGAGCATTTCCGTGGCGGCAGGAAGTGGCGGGGGAAGCTCGCAGGGCGGCGGTACGTCGGAAACTTCGGCGACCGCCTCCGCCACCCCGACCCCGACTCCGACGCCCACTCCGACTGCTTCGACCGCCACTGCGCTGGGGCCGGTGACGAACGCGTCGAACAGCGGCTTCCCTGCTAGCGGTGTTGCGCCAGGCACGGGCGTGCTGATCGTCGATGGCGAGAAGGTTCCGGTGACGGTGCAGCCCGACGCGAGGGACGAGAAGCAGCTCGAGGTGACCGGTCCAGGGTTCACGATGTCGCTCGCGGGGCTGAACGCGCAGGGCAAGCCGCTGGGGCTGACCTCTGACGGGGCCCTGATCCTGGAGCCGGACCGCACGGCTGCAGTTGCGGGCACTGGCTTCCAGCCGAACACGCTGGTCTACCTGTACCTGTTCTCCGAGCCGCGGTTCATCGGCACGGTGGAGACCGATGCGAACGGCAGCTTCAACGGCCGTGTGCCCTTGCCTGCCGATATCGCCGATGGTCGCCACACGCTCCAGTCGAATGGGTTCACGCCCGACGGCGCGGTGCGCAGCCTCTCGCTGGGGGTCGTTCTGTCCACGCCGGTGGTGGCGACGCCGAAGCGGGCGACCGCGAGGGTGTACTTCGGAGCGTTGTCGAGCGTCCTGACCGACGAGGGCAAGGCGAGCCTCACGTCACTGGTGAAGAAGACCGGTAAGAAGGCCGTGCGGACGGTGTCGATCGGCTTCGTCCAGGGAACCACGATCACGGCGAACGACGAGGCCCTGTCGACGCAGCGTGCGAAGAATGTCGCGGCGTACCTCAAGACGGTCGGGCTGAAGGGCCGGTTCGTGGTCCGGGGCGATGGCATCGCGAAGGAGTCCGGCCTGACGGCTCGGCGCGTCGACATCTCGGTGGCCTACCTGAAGTGACCCATCGGCTGTGCCCGACCCACGAGTGCAACCACGTACGCCGGCACTCAAGCCTGAGCTACCAGGCCCCGATCGAATGCTCTCGGGGCTGCACCCGCCGAAGGCGACCAGCGACTCTCACCAGCCCTGGACCGGAATCAGGGGCGGACCAACAGGTTGACTACAGGCCCATGTCGACCAATGGGATAGTCATGACGTCGTACGGAAGCCGGTAGGCGTTCGGGTAGAGCAGCGGGAGCAGTGCCATGCCCAGGCCGGTAGCGAATGCGAACTGCACGACCGCTGCACTGTGTGCGAAGTGGCTGTCGTCCGTGGCCGCAAGCTGTTCAACCACGGCGTCCAGGTCGGCCTCCTGCGCCGCCTTCAACTCGGGGTAGTGCCACGTCAGACGCAGTTGCTCCATGGCGATCGCCCGGCTGTAGTCCAGATGGGGGCGCTGGATCTCCCGGATTGTCACGGCCTCGGCGACACCGCGTCCGTATGTGTCTGTGACGTCCTGCATGAAGCCCTCGTTGGCGGCGAAGGCCAGGGACTGCTGGCGCCTCGTCGCCTCGAGGAACAGTTCCAGTTTGCTCGGGAAGCGGCTGAATACCAGGCCTTTGGTGTGATGCGACGCGCGGGCGATCCGATCGACGGACGCACCCTCGAAGCCATGGCTCCCAATCTCGCGCAGAGCTGCATTGAGGAGTGCATTGAGCGGCGGGTCATCGGGCGCCAGATCAAGGTCACCTGTGAAATGCGGTGCGGTGGCTTTCGGAAGGCTCCCGGGCGCGCGACCCTCGGCCGCGGCGGCAGCAAGAGCCTCGGAGATCGGAGTCCAGTTGATTGACTCGGCGCCGCTTCGGCGGCCGGCGAGCATTGCTCCGAGTGCAAAGGCCAGCAGGTAGGCGGTTCGGCCGGACCTGGCGCGGTTACGACCACCCAGCAGGTCAGTGATGATCGCCCCCAACGTGCGGATGATGCTGTCGCGGACGGTCGCGTCGTAGTGCGCCGTGATCAGCAGTTCGGACGCCGCCTGGAGTTCTATGGACGGTCCGGCGAGGGCGGCGATGCTCGAGGCTCGGGACTGTGGTGTCACATCTGTCGTGAGCGCCGCGATGGCATCCGCCAGCACCAGCTGGATCGGCCGCCCGCAGCGCCGCTCCCACACGGCTGCCCCGAGGGACGAGCGGTCCGCAAAGCGCTCCTGGACAGTGCTGCGTGACAGTCCGCTTGCGGCAGCAACCCGCGAGGGCACGAGGACGGCCCAACCCTCTTCTGCGGTCAGTCGTGTGGCGGCATCGAGGATGCGCTCATCGTTGCGTACGGCCCGGGTCTGACGTCCGGGGAGAGGGGCCGTATCTAAGCCGGTCATGGTGCTCCAATGCTACTGATCCAAGGACATATCCGGCACTTTGGTATTTTAATACCGCAATGCGGTATGTTGCTCGTCCACGATCTGGAGGATCCCATGCGCCGTGCCCGAACCGCACGACCCACACCCCGCAGCTGGTCGGCGGCCCTGACCCTGATGGCGGTGACTGCCACGGGGCTCGCTTCGGCAGTTGCACTGGCCCCCAGCGCGGCTGCCAACCCGGCATGTGAGGGTGGCACGCAGTTCGCGGCGCCAGGAATGGTCGTGTGTGAGCAGAGGTTCGTCGGGAATGGCACGTGGCAGGTTCCGGCAGGTGTCACGACTGCCGACGTCGTCGTCGTCGGTGGAGGAGGCGGCGGATCCGGATCGAATGCTTCGGCATTCCTCGCCGGCAACGGCGGCGGCGGCGGTCATGTGACCGTCCAGACAAAGATGCAGGTTGCAGGCGCCGTCAGCGTGACCGTGGGAGGTGGCGGCCGAGGGGGAGCCGGGGACACGAGCGGCGCAGATGCGAACGGACAAGACGGCAAGCCGTCCACGTTCGGAGGCATGACGGCAGTTGGCGGCACGGGCGGTGAGGGCAACGGTTCAAGCGCGCTGGGCCATGGCGGATCGTCTGGTCGGTCAGTGGATGGCGATGGCTCCTCCTTCGGCGTGGGTGGGGTCGCCGTGCGCCAGCAGTTCTCCTCCACAGGAAGTCCGGGGATCAAGGGCGGCGGCGGGTGGGGTGCCGGTGGTCCTGGTGCTGGCGTCGGTGGTCTCAACCGTGCTGGCGTGATCAGCATCAATGCGGTCCAGTCAACGCCCAGTCAGGCCCAGGCGGGGATGGGCGGTAATGGCTACCGACCCGAGGCTGGTCTCTTCGCCTTCAACTTCAGTTCCTACCTCGGTGGCGGTGGCGGCGGCGGTGTCGCTGTGAGTAGTGGCACTGACGGCTTTGGCGGGGCCGGCGGTGGCGGCCTCGGCGGATGGTCGAGCAACGTCACCGACGCTGCCGCGAACACCGGAGGCGGTGGCGGAGGCGCCGGCTTGCGCAACCGCGTGGGCTTCCCGGTGGAGACGAAGCCCAGCGGAAACGGGGCCTCAGGAGTCATCATCGTTCGCTGGGTAGCGCCGCCGGCGATCACGACCGCGAAACTGACCACGGCTGTCGCTGATGATCCCTTCGCTCAGCAGCTCGTCGGGACAGGAGCCCAGACCCTCACGTGGGCGATCACCGCGGGCGAGTTGCCCACCGGACTCACGATGACCCAGGGCGGCCTGATCAGCGGCACTCCGGGCATCGTGGAGTCGACGAGCATTGATCTGACCGTGGTGCTCACTGATGCCTACGGTCGCGAGGTCACCAAGACCCTGACGATGCTGGCCCTGCTCCCGCTGGAGATCGAGACGTCGACCCTGCCGCAGGGATCAGCGGACGAGATGTATGAGCCGAAGACGCTGACGGCGTCGGGTGGCTTCGGCGATCTCACGTGGAGTGCCACTGGCCTGCCGGCCGGCATGACCCTGTCATCAACGGGCGAGCTCTCGGGCACCCCGTCGGTGTCCGGTGCCTTCGATGTCGTGGTGACGGTCACCGACGGGGCCGGCCGGTCCACGAAGCGCACGATCTCCTTCGGGATCGGTGTCACCGCACCGCTGGAAGTGACCGCGTCGGTGGGTTCGGCGGTGGAGGGAGCCCCGTTCGAGGCCGTGCTCCAAGCAACCGGTGGGCTGGAGCCCTACTCATGGACGGTGTCGTCTGGCGCCCTGCCCGCAGGAGTCGCGATCTCACCGAGCGGTGAGATCGCGGGCACGCCGACGGCGTCGGGGACGTTCCCCGTCACGGCGACCGTCACCGATAGCGCAGGGAAGACAACTTCAGTCGATTTCGAGATGGCGGTCCAGCCAGCCGAGATCGATGCCCAGGACGTGCCGATCTGCCATCGCACCGACGACGGATATGAACTCATCACCGTCACCGACGCGGTGTTCGCTGGGCGGGGCGAGCATGGTGACCACAGCGGTGACATCGTCCCGGACCTGCTGGGAGTCGGAGGTGGTCGCAACTGGGGTCCCGAGGGAATGGCGCTCTTCTTCAATGGCTGCCAGCCGGTCGACGAGGCACTGCTCGACACGGACACCGATGGGCTCCCGGACGTAGTCGATCCCGACGATGACGGCGACGGCCTTGTGGATGTTGCGGACCCCGACGCAGATGGTGATGGGATCACGAACCAGCAGGATCCCGATGCGGTTCCCGTTGCAGATCAGGACAAGGACGGAGTTCCCGACGCCCTCGATCCGGACGACGACGGTGACTGCATCCTCGACTCCGTTGACAAGGACCGTGACGGCGATGGGATCCCCAACGCGACGGATACGGATATCGACAATGACGGCCTCCCCAACTCGGTCGATGTTGACGCCGATGGTGATGGAGTGGCGAACATCGTGGATGTGGACGGTGACGGCAATGGCGTCGCGTCGAGCATCGGCGATGACACCGAGAACACGTCACGGTCTGT
>CAIVQM010000293.1 GCA_903908025.1 uncultured bacterium | reverse complement strand
GGGGATCCCGCCATCCTTCTCCTCGACGAGGCCACGAGCGCGCTCGACAACCTCACCCAGTCCATCGTCATGCGGAGCATCATCGAATCGACAGCCACGCGGTTCGTGATCGCGCACCGGCTGTCCACGGT
This sequence comes from uncultured bacterium, assembly GCA_903908025.1. Lineage (GTDB taxonomy): Bacteria > Actinomycetota > Actinomycetes > S36-B12 > S36-B12 > UBA10649. The sequence continues at coordinate 7,719 of CAIVQM010000293.1, read as the reverse complement.
TCGTCAAGCGGACCGGGTACTCGTGATCTCTGGCGGGACCATCTCAGAGTCTGGCAGTCCAGAAGAGCTCCTCACCGCCGGTGGGCTGTTCGCACAACTCGCAGCGCGCCAGGAGATCTGAGGTGCGGATCTCCGCACCGGACGCGGCACGTGCGGCGCTCGATGCGTATGCGGCACCGGGGCGATCCGCACTTGTTCGCGTTCGCACGGCGGGCGTCGATTGGGAGAGCGGCGTGGAACCCGACCAGCCCTACCGGGCGGCGAGCCTGCTAAAGCTGGGCATTGCGATCGCAGTCGAGGACGGCATGCAGGACGGCCGAATCGATCCGGATGCCGAGATCACCGTGCGGGAGCTGCGTGCGCGTCCGGACGAGAACTCCGTGACCGATCTGCTGAACCCGAGCACCATCCTGCGCCTGCGCGATGCACTGGCCCTCATGATCGGCGCCAGTGACAATACGTGCGCCCGCTGGCTGAGCAGCATTGTCGGGTCGGCCGGAGAACCCGAAGCAGCGCGTACTGGCCTCACCACCTGCCGCGAAGCTCTCGACCTCCTGCGTACTGCAGCCGATCGCCAGCAGTACCCGCTCACGGCACATGCCCTGCGGCACTCGATCCGCAACTCACGCATCCCGCTCGGTGCCACCGATGCCGACGTGAGCATCGCCCACAAGACCGGTTCGCTTTCCGGTCTCGCGCACGATGTGGCGCTCATCGAATGCGATGCCGGGGTGGCGGAGATTGCCTTCCTGACGGATCGCCAACACGACACGCTCGTCACCGGCTACGCCATGGGAATCTGCACGCGCGAGGTCCTGACGGCGTGGGGCCTGGCAGCACGGTCAACTGTCTCGGTCGACGGAGAGTAGGGAAGCCAACATGCGATGGCAAGTGGCCGGAGCGGCTGCGGCATTCCTTGCTGCTGGCACGGCGGCGGCGGGGGCATTCCTCGTGGCACGAGTCATTCGTGCCGAGCGCGCCGCCATCAGGCCGGTGGTCCTCACCCCCACGCCGGGCCAGCGAACGGCTCTGGTCGTCTTCGGGGCTGAGACGCTGCCCACCGGACCAAGCCGCGAGCTCGCTTCCCGGCTCTCGCACACCGTTCGGCTATGGCATGCGGGTGTCGCAGATGTCGTCGTTGCCAGCGGGGGGGTGGATGGTGAGCTAGACGAGGTTGCGGCGATGATCACCGCTCTCCTGGACGCTGGGCTCCCGCCTGATGCAGTTCTGGAGGGCCGGCCGGGTGGCAACACCCGCCAGACCCTCGCCACGATGGCGCGAATGGACGTCGAGGAAGGGCTGGGGCCCTGGATCGCGGTCTCGACTCCCTACCACGCTCGACGTATCCGCGACGAGGCCAATCGAGTGGGAGTCGCGGTTATCGTCTCGGGCCCGGCCGACAGCCCCGAGACCACCAACCGTGCTGTGCACCGTTCCCGCGTGCTGACCGAAGCCGTGGCAACGGTGTACTACGTGCTCCCGACGACGTTGACTTCCCGCCTTCGGACAACGTCCGGCACATTGCGCCATACCCTGCCCCTGTTGATCGCGGGGAGGGCAGGAGACGTCACGCCCGGGCGCGCTGAAACCGGTTCGCCCTGAACTCCTCGGCACGCACGTCATCCATCGGCGCAAGATCCCCGACGACCTGGGTCAGCAGGTAGTCGGCCAAGGCCGGGTTGAGCGCGAGCACCGGTCCATGCAGATAGGTGCCGATGACGGAGCCCTGTAGGGCCCCCTCCACTGGTTCGGCTGCACCATTGCCGATGCCGTGCAGCACTCTCGCCAACGGTCGCGCGTCGGCACCGAGCGAGGTTGCTCCCCGGTGGTTCTCGAAGCCGATCAACGTCGGGAGGTCGAGAACACCGGTCGTGTCAGCAATGACATCTCCAACAGCGCGAACTGATCGTCTATCGGTCCTCAGATCGAGCAGTCCGAGGCCGGCGACGCGACTGTCTGAACCATCTGTGAACCACTCCCCCAGGATCTGCATGCCCGCGCACACGGCGAGTACTGGCGCGCCACGATGCACAGCCATGGATAGCCCGGAGTCCGCGCGCAGGAGTTCGGTTGCCCGCATCTCCTGCGCGTCCTCCCCGCCCCCGATCACATAGAGGTCCGCGGTGGCCGGCACGGGATCACCGGGTAGCACATCGACGATTGATACTCGGATACCTCGCACCTCGGCCCGGTACCGGAGCACCGAGACATTGCCCGCATCGCCGTAGGTGCCCAAGAGGGCGGGAAACACATGAGCGATCGTCAGTCGGTTGGTCATCGCCGACCTCGCAGGGTCTCGAATGAGCCGTAGGTTGCAGCGATCACGCACGGCCCCTGCGGCAAGCGTCCCGCCAGCCGGTGGATATCAGCATCCACCACGGGCAGCGCACCTGCGACCTCCAGCCGTAGGGCCACATCGGATCGGTGCACGCCGTGGGCCCCCACCGTCCGACCGGCAAGCTCCTCGAACGGGACATCCCAGAGCCACGACGTATCGAGCCCATCCACCTCGTCGGCATTGATGCTCACGATGAGGACATCGTCGTCCGCCAGCATCGGCAGCAGACTGGCCCAGCCGGCCGGGTTCTTGGCGAGCAGTGTGCGTGCGGTCCGGCCGCCGACCTGGATGGTTCCGTAACGTCCCTCAACGTCGTCAATGGCAGATATCCGTCGCGCAGCAAGATCGCTGTCGACACCCCTGCGTTGGGCGACCGCTATCGCGAAGGCCGCGTTGCCAAGGTTGACGGCGCCCGGGAGGGATAGCTCCAGCCGTAAACTGCCGCCGTGCAGAGTGTGGACCACGTCACCTTCGACTGTGTAGTCCGCAACAGGCTGCCGGAGACCACAGACACATGACCAACGCGCGGACTCCCACATCAGCACTTCCGTGCAACGCGGGCAGACGACGCTGTCCTGGCGCCATGCCCAGCCAGGATCCACCCAGGTCGCCGACCGGGTGCCTACTGCCGCGACGATGTTCGGGTCCGTCGCATTCGCGATGACGTGCACCTCGGAGCCATCGAGATAGCCGGACCATCGGCGTGCGACCGAGCCGACCTCATGCATCCGGTCCATCTGGTCGCGGCTCAGATTCAGCGCCACGAAGATCTCCGGGAGTGTCGATGCGCCGATAGCGGGCACGTACAGCTCGTCGACCTCCATAACGGCGACACGAGCGCGCGAACGCGAGTACGCCTCGATGACTCCACCAGGCATGTTGGCTCCAGTGGTGTTTGTGGCAACGGCACCACCCAGAGCAGCCACGATCATCGCGGTGGTCGTGGACTTGCCATTCGTTCCGGAGACCAGGACGGTCGATCGTCCGGCAGACAGCTGGGCCAGGGCATCGGGTGCAATCCGCTGGATCATGCGCCCCGTCACGACGATGCCCTGACCACGGCCAGTGATTCGTGAGGCTGCTCCGGCAGCCGACCCGACTGCCCTGGCAGCCGCGAGTCGCGCACGCGCCCCAAACGACCGCTTCACAGGACGAACCCGGCGAAGGATTCCTCGAACGAGGGCCGGCGACGTACCGTCGCCCAGCCTGCGCCGTCGCGGATCACGACGGGAAGTGGAGGATCGATGAAGGAATTGTCGAGACTGATCGAGTAGGCACCTACCGACTGGACCACCACGAAGTCGCCCGGCAGCACTGACCAGGGCAGATCGATGGCAAGCCAGTCACCATCGATCAGAGTCGAGCCGGCAAGGTAGACAGGATCCGCACCCGTTACCCGAGGCGGCCCGCTGGCAGGGACATGCTGCACGGGGAGGTCGACACGACGGGTATTCGGACTGGAATGAAGGATGCTCGCCGCGATTGTCGCAACCGCGCGTCCAGGCTGCTGGCGCACATCAAGCACTCTGGCGACCAGGCTCACCGCTGCTGCGACGATGGCTGCGCCCGGCTCAAGGATGAGGTGGGTGTCCGCCCAGCCCAAGGACGTGAGCGCGCTGGCGGCCGCGTTGGCGTACGGCGCTATGTGATCCTCAGCGTGTGCCGGATCGAAGGGGCCCAGTGGTGAGCCGAGATCGAGGAGTCGCGGTCCGAACGGCCACAGTTCCTGACCCACAGCGCCCAGAACGGCGAGACGGGCACGCATTCCGGGCAGGGACCGATCAACGTTGTGGCAGTGCAGGCCCAGAACATCGACACCGGGCATGTCCATCAGGCGGCGGCCGAGCGCGACGGCCTCATCCGGTTGCATCCCCAACCGCGGGGCGGGGGCGGCGGGGGTCGGCACCGCCACACGCAGAAGAACGTGAGCTACCGTTTCTTCCCGGTGACGGGAGGCGAACTCGATCACCATGTCGGCATCCCGCTGCCCGTCGATCACGACAAGTGAACCGGCTGCGAGCGCGCTATGCACAACGTCGGGTCCGCGGCCCACGCCAGTGAGGATGATGTCGGCGTCGGGAACTCCGATCGACCTCGCGAGCCAGAGCTCCTGAGCGGAAGCCACCTCAGCGGACATCCCCTGCTCGCGTGCCAGCCGACAGAGTGCTGGGGTGTGGTTGGTCTTGTACGAGTAGGCAAGCTGGACGGGCCCAACGGCCTTGCCGAACTGCTGCCGGATGGCCCCGATACACGTGCGAGCAGCGGCCGGGTCTATCAGGTAGAAGCCATCGCCATGTTCCCCAGCAACGGCGGCGAGCCACTGCCATGGAGGGCTTCCCCCGGTTCCATCCACCGCACGAGACTAGCGCCCTAGGCTCACGACATGCCCGGATCTGAAGCCGCCCTACCCTCGCGACGTGCCTTTCTCACCGGCCTAGCCGCGACCGGTGCTGCCGGGCTGCTCCTGCGCCCTGGCGCATCTCCCGCGCAGGCGGCTGACACCGAAGTGACCGTCTCAACGCGGCTCCCGATCCCGAGTGACCGGCAGGGCTTCAACCGTCGCTGGTTCGCAGACGGTCTGGAGATGGTGTGCGTCCCGACACGAGCGGCCGACGTGGCCGCGTGTGTCGAGGCGGCCATCGCCGCCCACGGCAGCAACGTCAAAGTCGTCTCCGGCCGGCACTGCTACGAGGACTTCACCTACAACGCATCCACTCAGGCGATCATCGACATGTCGGGGGTCAACTCGGCCGGGTTCGACCCGACCGTCGGCGCCTACTTCGTCGACGCCGGCTGCGACAACTGGTCGGCGTACCGGACGTTGCTCAACGTCTTCGGACGGACCCTGCCGGATGGCTCCTGCGCCTCGGTCGGAGCCGGTGGGCACATCAGCGGAGGTGGTTACGGGCTGCTGTCGCGAGAGTACGGACTGTCCATCGACCGCGTGACCGCGATAGACATCGTGACGTGGGATGCCGCGACGGCCAAAGCGACCCTGCGCCACGTATCGGACTCGAGCACCGATGACGCGGAACGCGACCTCTTCTGGGCAGCGCGCGGCGCGGGCGGCGGCAACTTCGGGGTCATCGTCCGCTTCTACTTTGCCAACCCTCCCGTGGCACCCGCGTACGCGAGTATCTGGACGGTCGCATGGAACTGGTCCGACCTCACCAGCACGGGCTTCCGACGGCTCCTCGCGGAGTACGCGGATTGGGTTGCCGATATGCCGGGTCGCCACTTCTCACTGCTCGCGCTGAACCACGTCGCCAAGGGCCAGGTAGCGATGACCCTGCAGATCGCGTCGGCGCCAGGGGTCGAGAGAGACGCTCATCTCACGGAGGTTGGGAGAACCGTCACGGCCGCACAGAAGCGCTTCTCCGCAGCGTCACGGGTGGCCCCCGGCCAGCAGAGGGTGCAGCACCTCACCCTGCTGGAGGCACTGTGGACCCTCAACGGAGCGGGGCCCAACCAGTTCGGCAAGTACAAGTCGTCCTACCTGCGGGCCGCCATGCCCGAGACACAGGTCGATGCCATTCACCACTGGCTGAACACCTACCCCGAGGGCGTGCCACGCAGTGACATGACCCAGTCCCTGGTGCAGGTCGACAGCTACGGCGGTGCCATCAATCGCCACGCATCGACCGCGACCGCAGTCCCGCAGCGCTCATCGTTGCTCAAGCTGCAGTTCCAGACGTACTGGAACAACGCCTCGCTCGTCGGTGATTCCGATGCCGGACGGGCAGCAGCACAGGAGCAGGCCCATCTCGACTGGATCCGCGGGATGTATGGCGACACCTACGCTGCATACGGCGGCGTACCGGACCCCGCGCGGGATCCCACGGGCATCGTTGATGGCTGCTACTACAACTACCCGGACAGCGACCTCGGCACCCACGCCGACGGTCGGATCGACGACGCGCTCACCCTCTACTTTCAGGACAACTACCGCAGGAACCCGCGGAACCTCGTTGACATCAAGCGACGATGGGACCAGACGAACATCTTCAACCACGCCCAGTCGATTCCGGTCGCCTAGTAGTGCTCGACCCCGGACCGCTGGGCGGCGTACTCGGCCAACGGGGTCAGGGCGAGGATCACCGCCATTGTGCCGATCTGCCGCCACCAGGGTGAGCGCGATGACAAGGGTCCTTGTCTTCACCGGATGGGCTGTGGGCCCCGAGACTCCATAGGCGCATCGACCTTTGCGACTGTTCCCACGCCGCTTCGTGATGCCCCCCTAGACTCACTGGCGTCGGGACCGTGGACTGGGAGCAACGATGGCCTTTCTGATGACGCACTTCTATCCCGGTGGGACGGCGGAGCAGTACGCCGTCATCCTGAACGCCGTGCATGCCGACGGAGCGCTGCCCGCGGGGCAGCTATCGAGTGCCGCCGGACCCACGGAAGGCGGCTGGCTCATCAGCGCTGTGTGGGAGTCATCCGAAGCCCTCGGCACATTTGTCACCGGCACGCTAATGCCCGCACTGGCGGACGTCAGCGGTGGCTTCGAGACTGCTCCTGAGGAGCGCCTCGCCGAATGCACGCTCTACCAGACCGCCTGACCACACCGTCCGAGGAGTTAGCGCATGAGCCAGTCACTTTCCTCCGCACATGACGACCTGTACAGCTCCCTCAACGTGATGCTGACGGGCGATGCCGATCCGGTGTTGGCCGTGTGGTCACTGGAAGACGACGTCACCTACGCAGGACCCTTCGGCGGTTTCGCCGTCGGCCGCCAGTCCGTCGCCGACACCTTTCGCCAGTCGGCCGCCATGCAACTCGGAGGCCGCATCGAGGTCACGGACGTTCATCTCGTCGAGACGTCCGACATGGGCTACACGGTGTGCACCGAGCATGGCATCGACCATGTCATCGACGGCGCATCGGCGAACCTGACCCACCGGGCGACGAATGTCTTCCGGCGCGAGTCGGACGGATGGCGCCTCGTGCACCACCACACAGACGCCTCGTCGACCTGAGCAGTCGAAGTCGAGTCAGCCCGCATGCGTGACGATCGGGGAATCGCATGACATGGCTTGTCAACGATCCGAACACGTTCGTCGAGGACATGCTTACGGGCTTCCTTGATGTGCACTCCCGGTATGCCGTGGGGGTTCCCGGCGGTGTGGTGCGTGTACGTGAGACGCGACCGGGCAAAGTGGCGTTCATCGTGGGTGGTGGATCGGGCCACTATCCAGCTTTCGCGGGGATCGTCGGACCCGGCCTGGCCGATGGAGCGGTCGTGGGGAACGTATTCGCGTCGCCCTCTCAGGAGCAGGCACACTCCGTCGCCATGATCGCGCAGGCGGGTGCCGGTGTCGTCTTCGGGAGCGGCAACTACGCCGGCGACGTCCTGAACTTCACGGCCGCCGTGGAGCGCC
>CAIVQM010000292.1 GCA_903908025.1 uncultured bacterium | reverse complement strand
TCATCGTGCCCACCGTGCTCGTGGTTCAGGCCGTGCGCGGGCGGGCTCGCTTGCGCTGCTGCGGCATCGACGCCAGCCGGGACCTTCGCCTGCGTGCGGATCTCCGCTCCGATGTCGCGGCAGCCGACCGGCCCGCCCCATGAGCACCCAGATGGTTCCGTCGCTCGCCAAATGGGCCTGGCTGTCGATCGCCGCGGCGGTCGTGACCATCGCGCTGAAGTCGTCCGCCTACCTGCTCACCGGTTCCGTCGGCCTGCTCTCCGACGCACTGGAGTCCGTCGTCAATCTCGTCGCGGCCGTGCTGGCCCTCATCGCCCTCAGCATCGCTGCCCGACCGGCCGACGAGACGCACCAGTACGGCCACGGCAAGGTTGAGTACTTCTCCGCGGGTGCTGAGGGCCTGATGATCCTCATCGCGGCACTGCTGATCGTGGTTTCGGCCGTTGAACGGTTGTTCAATCCGCAGCCTCTGGAGGAACTGGGGGTTGGCCTCGCGATCACGCTGGTGGCCACTGCCATCAACGGGGTTGTCGGGTTCCTCGTGCTGCGAGCCGGCCGGCAGCACCGGTCGATCACCCTCGTCGCCGATGGCAAGCACCTGCTCACCGACGTATGGACCTCGGTCGGCGTGGTGGTCGGCGTGGGGCTCGTCGCGCTCACCGGCTGGCTGCCGCTGGACTCCCTCGTGGCAATCGGCGTGGCGATCAACATCCTGTGGACCGGGTTCAGTCTGATGCGGCATTCGATGAACGGCCTGATGGACCATGCGATGCCGAATGCTGAAGTCGAGAGCGTGAGGACGGCGCTGCTCGGGGTGAGTGCTGGGTTCCCGGCCGGCGATGTCGAGTTCCACGCGGTGCAGACGCGCGAGGCCGGTCGGGAACGCTTCGTGTCGATGCATGTCCTCGTCCCCGGCGAGTGGACCGTTGCGCAGGGGCATGACCTGCTCGAGCAGGTCGAGCGCGCCGTCGACGAGGCGGTGCTGGGGGCGCATGTGCAGACGCACATCGAGCCGCGCGAGGATCCGCGCTCCTACGAAGACGGCGGCGGCGGGTTCGCTGTGAACCCGCTCGCGTGAGAATCGAGCGCGTCGATCCGTCCGTCGAACTGCGCGGGACGGCGGTGCTGCTGCACGGCTTCACTCGGTCGCCCGAAGACCTGTCGCACCTGTCCGACGCGTGCCTCGCCGTCGGAGCCCGCACGCTCCGCCCGCCGCTCGGTGCGCTCTGGTGGCCGTCGAGCACCAACAATGCTGGCTACCTGACACGCCTTGCCGGGCAACTGCTGCCTCTGCTGGCCGACGGTCCCGTCGTCGTCGTCGGGCATTCGGCAGGCGCCTCGGCGGGTGCCTGGATCGCGGCCGAGCTGATCGCTCGCGGCGCCGACGTCAGGTCGCTCATCTGTGTCGATGGTGTCGAGAGTCCGACGCATCTGATTGGACGGTCCTGGGACCGTCTCGCATCGGTGCGGGTGCGGGCGGTGTGCGCGCCGCCGAGCCGCTGCAACCGACATGGCGCACTCGCGGCGTGGCTTGCGACACAGGATCGTACGACCGAGGTTGTCATCGTCGCGGGCAGTGGACACGGTGACATCGAGGGTCCCAGCCAGGGCATCTACCGATGGGCATGCGGCGACGATCCGGATCAGCCCGCGGCGCAGCAGGTTCGCGACATCTCCGTCGCGTGGATCGACGAGGCCCTGACGCGCGACGTCAGCTAGCCGACCGAGTCTCGGATTCGGGGTCGGTCACGTCGGCAACCGTTGCTGCGAGCACCCGCACCACATCTTCTGCTGCGAGGACGGCGGCGACGCCATGGGCACCAGCCCCGAAGGCGACCGTGCGGCCGAGCATGCGCTCGTCGGCGATGACCGGCCAGGGCGTCGTGGAGCCGAATGGGGTGATCGTGCCCCGCTCGTAGCCGGTGGCCGCGAACGCGGTCGCAGCGTCGGGCATCGAGAGCCGGTTGACGCCGAGCAGCGCGCGCAGCTTGGGCCACGAGATCGTCCGGTCGCCGGGGACCAGGACGAACACGTAGTCGTCCTCGCCTCGCCGTGTCACGATCGTCTTGATCACGTCGCAGGTCTCGACGCCGCGGGCGACGGCGGCCTCAGCCAGGCTGCTGACCCTGCCGTGCCGGACGAGCCGCAGGTCGAGGCCAGCTGCTGTCATCGCAGCGAGCGCGCGCTGCTCGCCAGCGGTAGCGGCCGACTCGGTCATGGGAGGAGTCTGCCGCAGGGGGAAATGACCCGATCTGGCGGTGATCGGCAGGTAGTGGAATGATCAACCACATGCGCATCGCCAATGACATCACTGAGCTGGTCGGCAACACCCCCCTCGTCCGGATCCGAAAGGTGACCGACGGTGCCGGGGCTGAGGTGGCCGCGAAGCTGGAGTTCTTCAATCCGGCGAACTCCGTCAAGGACCGCATCGGCGTTGCGATGATCGATGCCGCCCAGGAGGCTGGCCTCATCGGCCCGGACACCATCGTCGTGGAGCCCACCAGCGGCAACACCGGCATCGCGCTTGCGATGGTGTGTGCTGCCCGCGGGATCAAGATCGTCCTGACCATGCCGGAGACCATGAGCATCGAGCGCCGGATGCTGCTGCGCGGCTACGGTGCCGAGCTGATCCTCACCCCCGGCCCGGAGGGCATGGGCGGTGCGATCGCCAAGGCCACCGAACTGGCCGCCAGCGACCCGAAGTACTTCATGCCGCAGCAGTTCATGAACGCAGCCAACCCGGCGATCCATCGGGCTACCACGGCCGTCGAGATCTGGAACGACACCGATGGTCAGGTCGACATCCTCGTCGCCGGTGTCGGTACGGGCGGCACCATCACCGGGGTCGGGCAGGCCCTCAAGGAGCGCAAGCCCGAACTCCAGGTCGTCGCCGTCGAGCCGGCCGCGTCGCCCGTGCTCGCTGGCGGGCCGAAGGGGCCGCACCCCCTCCAGGGGATCGGCGCGGGCTTCATTCCGGCCATCCTCGACACGGATGTATACGACGAGGTCATCGGCGTGCAGGCTGACGATGCCATGGCGATGGCCCGTCGCGCCGCGACCGAGGAGGGCCTGCTCGTGGGCATCTCCTCCGGTGCAGCACTGTGGGCCGCGCGCGAGGTGGCGCAGCGCCCCGAGAACGCCGGCAAGCTGATCGTTGTCATCATTCCGTCCTTCGGCGAGCGCTACCTCTCCACGGCTCTGTTCGCCGGTCTCGGCGAATGAGCTCCAGCGGCCTCGTCGGCGGCCTGCGCCGCAAGGGCCGCGGCGTGCTGTCGGCGATGCGGAGCGACATCGCATCCGTTGTTGAGCGCGACCCGGCGGCGCGCTCGTCCATCGAGGTCGCGCTTCTCTACCCGGGCGTGCACGCCGTGTGGGCGCATCGGCTCAGCCACTCGCTCTGGCGGAACGGCGCCTACCTGCCGGCGCGCACCGTGTCGCAGGCGACACGTTTCCTCACCGGCATTGAGATTCATCCCGGCGCCACGCTCGGACCGCGCCTCTTCATCGACCACGGCGCCGGCGTCGTCATCGGAGAGACCGCGCGCGTCGGTTCAGACGTCACGATCTATCACGGCGTCACCCTTGGCGGCACCAGCCTCGACCACGGCAAGCGGCACCCGACCATCGGTGACCGGGTCACCGTCGGCGCTGGCGCAAAGGTGCTCGGCAACGTCACGGTGGGCGACGACTCGCGGATCGGCGCCAATGCGGTGCTCGTCCGCTCGGTCGACGACCACTCCGTCGTCGTCGGCGTACCTGGTCAGGTCATCGCACACGGCACCGCTCCCGACGCCGACACCAAACCCAAGCAGGACAGCCCCACCGCTCCCGATCCCGTCGGCCTGGCCGTATCGACCCTGATGAACCGCGTCCAGCAGCTCGAGGTGCACGTCATGGGCAGCGAGCATCACGCGCACGGGCCGCACCAGCGGGCCAGCGGCGAGTGGGAGCTCGAGATGGACGCTTCCGACTTCTCGATCTGATCCAACCCACCCCCCACGGTCTTGAGGTTGTTGGCGTTTCAAGTGCCGGATTCCGCCGCCAACCTCAAGATGGACGGGCTAGAAGCGGCCGATGAGAGGCGCGACGATGACCTTGACGATCATCGCGGCGGGGTAGACCAGCGCATAGCCGAGGTTCACCCGGGGATCGTCCTTGGTTGACTCGTTCGCGTACGCGAGCACTGCCGGCTGGGTCTGCGTACCGGCCAGCACACCACCCATGCGTGGCCCGTACATGCCGGCGAGCAGGCGACCGCCGAGGATGACGGTGGCGGCCGTAACAGTCGTGACAACGACGCCGATGGCGAGAAGTCGGGGACCCGTGGGGCTCGACAGCGCGTCAGCGAGGGCGGAGCCGGAGTTGGAGCCGGCGTAGGCGAGGAACAGCATCATGCCGAGTTGCGACAGGGTCGAGGCCACGCCATGCGGCATCGACCAGTTGATCGGGCCGGTGCGGCCCGCGCGGCCGACGATGAGGCCGACGAGCAGGGGTCCGCCGGCGAGGCCGAGGGCGAAGTGGCTGCCGCCCGGCAGTGGGAATGTCAGTTCGCCGAGCAGTACGCCGAGCGCAAGGCCCAGTGACAGGCTGGTGATCGAGTACGCGGACGCGCCCTTCTCGGAGTCGCCGAGGTAGGCGGTGATCTCGCTCATGCGGCGTCGGTCCGCGACGATCCGCACCCGGTCGCCGATCTGCAGCGCCAGGTCGTCGGTGGCCAGCAGGTCGACGTCTCCGCGACGCACGCGCGTGGCGACCGCACCGAACCGGCGGCGCAGCCGGAGCTCCCCGAGCGTCTGGCCGGCAACCTTCGGGTTCGACACGGCCACGCGCCGGTAGTCCACCGTGGAGCGGTCGAGCGTCAGGGCCACGGACGACGGATGCCCGACGGCCGTCACGAAGTCGTCGACCACAGCCTGCGAGCCGATCACGGTCAGGATGTCGCCCGGCATCGGGATGGCGTCATCGGTGGCCACGTCGACGTCGCCGGGATGTCCGGGGGCGTCGCCCCGCATGATGCGCGAGAAGACGATGTTGTGGTCGTAGCGCTCGGAGAGCGTGCCGAGGTCGGGGAGGTTCGGTGTCTCGACGCGCACGGTCATGCCGTCGAGGCGCGGGGGCAGCGGATCCTCGACGATCGGAGCCAGCGCCTTCCTGGGCGGTGCTGCCTTGATGCCGATGACAGCCGCGAGCAGCATGCCCAGCACGCCGAACAGGTACGTCACGGAGTAGCCGACCGTTGGCAGGTCGGAGGCCCACGCCTCACTCGCCGCCGCCAGGGCGGGCGTGTTGGTCAGCGCGCCGGCGTAGACACCGGAGAGGATCGGGCCGGACAGGCCCAGGGCGTTGCCGGCCAGCACGGTGACGAGGGCGCCGATGAGGAGGGCGCCGATGACCACGCCCAGGGCTCGCCCGCCGGTCTTGAGGGCGGCGAAGAACGATGGTCCGGCCCCGACGCCGATGACATAGGCGAACAGGGCCAGGCCGAAGACCCCGAGGATCTGGGGCAGCTTCAGTCGGTCGTCGTAGGCGGAGAAGGCCAGCGCCGTGAAGAGCACGGCGGCCGGGCCGAGGGAGAAGCTGCGGATCTTGATGGATCCGATCGCACCGCCGATCGCCATGATGACGGTGAGGAGCAGCAGTGGCTGCTCGGCGGCCAGGTCTGCCCAGCCGCGGAGGATTTCGCTGACGTCCACCCTGCCATTATCGACGCCGCCAGATGCAAACGCTTACTCCGGGGCGGTGATCCTGATCACCCGGCCCGTTCGACGGCTCAGCCGACGGGGCCGTTCGGCGTCATGACGACCTTCAGGCTCTCGGGAGACATGCTCATCCGCATCGCGGCATCGACATCCGCGAGCGCGTACTCGTGACTCACCATCTCCTCCAGCGGGTACCGGTCGGCGTAGCGCTCCATCAGGGTGAGCGCCGGGCCGTAGCCGGTGGAGGGGTGGTTGGTCAGTCCGATCAGGCGAATGTTCTTGCTGCAGATATGACGGTGCACATTGATCGCCACGTCACCAGTGTCGGCGAAGACGCCCATCTCGAGCATCATGCCGCCGCGCTTGAGCATCTCGATCCCCTCGATGAACGAGGACGGCCGGTTGGCCATGTGCAGGACGACGTCGGCTCCGCGGCCGCGGGTCAGGTCGTGCACGAGGTCGATGCGCTCCTCTGGCGATGTGGTCGACGCGTTGATCGTGACGTCGGCGCCCATCTTCTTCGCGAAGGCGAGCCGGGACTCGCTCAGATCGGTCGCGATGATCTGACCGGCACCCATCATGTCGGCCTTCATGACGTGCAGGAGTCCCAGCGGGCCGGAGCCGATCACGACGACGGTGTCACCGGAGTTGAAGCCCTCGTACGACATCGAGGAGAACTCCTTGAGCTTGTCGAGCGACGCAGTACACGCGACGAGTTCGGTGAGCACCGCCACCCGCGGTGACATGCCGCTCGGCACCTTGTAGACGAAGGTGTCGGGGCGGATGTACATCTGCTCCGCCCAGCCGCCCATCAGGTGCGGCCACTGCGCACTCGAATAGGAGTTGCCGTAGCAGTTGCTGTTCTGGCACCAGACGTAGCCCATGACGTGCTTGCACTCGTAGCAGCGTCCGCAGACGATGTCGGGGCACATGGTGATGCGGTCGCCGACCTTGAGCTCACGGCCGTAGAACTCGAGCCCGCTCGCCGCAGCCGGGGTGATCTCCGATACCACGCCGACGTTCTCGTGACCCTGGATGATCGGGAACGGGGTGTCCGTCTCGGCCGGGGTACCGGCGTACTGCTTGGTCTCGCCGAGGAAGGTGTGCTTGTCGGTACCGCAGATGCCGGACATCTCCATCTGCATCAGCAGCGCACCGTCGGGCAGAGTCGGTCGGGGGAACTCCTGCAGCTCGTAGCTGCCGGGGCCGGTCAGGACGGCCGCTCGGACCGGGTCGGTGGTGGTCGGGTTCATGATCCTCCTTCACCCCCGTGCCGTGAATGTCCGAAGTATCGCCCTTTTCGGTCATTCACGTCGTTCGGATGGGTCAGGTGGGACGAATGACCCTATTGACGCGAAACCGCTGGCCATAGCGTCAAGTGGTCGACTAAGCGGAGGTGGCACGTGACGTCCTGGCGATGTCTGGACGGAAATGAGGCGGTGGCGCTGGTAGCCCACCGCCTCAGCGATGTATGCGCCATCTACCCGATCACTCCGGCGTCACCCATGGGTGAGTACGCCGATGCCTGGAGTGCAGCAGGGCGCGTCAACCTGTGGGGCTCCGTGCCGCACGTGGTGGAGATGCAGTCCGAAGCCGGCGCCGCTGGCGCCCTGCACGGTGCTCTGCAGAAGGGCGCGCTCGCGACGACGTTCACCGCGTCACAGGGTCTGCTGCTCATGCTGCCGAACATGTACAAGATCGCCGGTGAGCTGACGCCGGCCGTCATTCACGTGGCTGCACGCGCACTCGCAACTCACGCGCTGTCGATCTTCGGAGATCACTCCGATGTCATGTCCGCGCGTGGTACCGGCTGGGCGATGCTGTGCGCTTCCAGCGTGCAGGAGACGCACGACTTCGCGCTGGTCTCGCATGCGGCCACCCTGCGCAGCCGCGTCCCGTTCCTGCACTTCTTCGATGGCTTCCGCACCTCGCACGAGGTCGACAAGATCTCACTCCTTGTCGACGAGGACATGCGTGCGCTCGTCCGACCTGAGGATGTGCTGGCGCATCGCGCGCGTGGACTGACCCCGGAGCGGCCGGTCCTGCGTGGCAGCGCGCAGAACCCCGACGTGTTCTTTCAGGCACGCGAGGCGGCGAACCCGTTCTATGACGCGGTTCCCGGCATCGTGCAGGAGGTGCTCGACGAGTTCGCGGAGCGCACGGGCCGGCAGTACGGCCTGGTGGATTACCACGGCTCGCCCGATGCCGAGCGCGTCGTTGTGCTGATGGGCTCAGGTGCTGGGGCCGTCCGCGAGGCCGTCGACGTGCTCGTGGCCGCGGGGGAGAAGGTCGGCATGCTGACCGTGCGCCTGTACCGGCCGTTCCCGACAACGGCGCTGCTCGATGCACTGCCCTCGTCCGTGACGCGGATCGCCGTGCTCGACCGAGTGAAGGAGCCCGGCGCACCAGCGGAGCCGCTGCACCTCGACGTCAGCATTGCGCTGCAGGAGGCCGGCCGCGGGGTGCTCGTCACCGGCGGTCGCTACGGCCTGGGATCCAAGGAGTTCACGGCCCGCGATGCGGCTGCTGTGTTCGCCGACCTCGGCGGCGCTGCACCCAAGCGGAGGTTCACCGTCGGCATCGTCGACGATGTCACGCGCCTGTCGTTGCCGCGGCTCGACAACTTCGATATCGCGTCGAACACCCGCAGCGCCGTCTTCTACGGCCTCGGCAGCGATGGCACGGTGGGGGCCAACAAGACCAGCATCAAGATCATCGGTGAGAACACCGACCTGCACGCACAGGGCTACTTCGTCTACGACTCCAAGAAGTCCGGGTCTGTCACCGTCTCCCACCTGAGGTTCGGGCCGGACCCGATCCACTCGA
This sequence comes from uncultured bacterium, assembly GCA_903908025.1. Classification (GTDB taxonomy): domain Bacteria; phylum Actinomycetota; class Actinomycetes; order S36-B12; family S36-B12; genus UBA10649. Next base: position 11,945 of record CAIVQM010000292.1, on the reverse strand, counting down.
CCTACCTTGTAGAGTCAGCCGATTTCGTGGCCTGCCACCAGTTCGGCCTGCTTGAGCGAATGGATGTCCTCGGCATCGCGCGCCCCGGGGCCACGGTGCTTCTGAACGCGCCCTTCGCCGCCGACGAGGTCTGGGATCGACTGCCACTTGAGGTCCAGCAGCAGGTCATCGACAAGGGCCTGGACCTGTGGACGGTCGACGCAGGCCGAGTGGCGCGCGAGGTCGGGCTTGGGTCACGGATCAACACCGTCATGCAGCCCTGCTTCTTCGCGCTGTCCGGCGTGCTCGACGAGAGCGAAGCGATCGACCTGATCAAGCGGAGCATCGAGAAGTCCTACGGGCGTCGCGGCCACACGGTGGTGGAACGCAACCACGCCGCAGTGGACCGCGCACTGGAGGAGATGCACCGGATCGACGTTCCGAAGAAGGCCAAGTCGAGTCGCCACCGGATGCCGGTCGTGTCTGCGGCTGCTCCGGACTTCGTGCGCGACGTCACGGCGCGCATGCTGGCTGGCGAGGGTGACCTCCTGCCGGTGAGTGCGCTGCCCGTCGACGGCACCTTCCCGACCGGCACCGCCCGCTGGGAGAAGCGGTCGCTCGCCGAGGAGATCCCGATCTGGGATGCGTCGCTGTGCATCGACTGCGGCAAATGCGCGATCGTGTGCCCACACGCTGCTATCCGGATGAAGGCCTTCCCGACCGAGCATCTCGCCGGCGCGCCCGCCGACTTCGTGAGCAAGGCCTATGGCGGCAAGGAGTTGCCGGAGGGCACCCGCCTGACGATCCAGGTGGCACCGGACGACTGCACCGGCTGCGGGATCTGTGTCGATGTGTGCCCGGCGCGGAGCAAGTCCGAGGCCAAGCACAAGTCCATCAACCTGATGCCGGCCGACGAGCACCGCGACCAGGAGCGCGCTCGGTATGAGTTCTTCCTCGACATCCCCGAGATCGATCGGAGCATCGTCCGACATGACACCGTCAAGGGCTCGCAGCTGCTCCAGCCGCTGTTCGAGTTCTCCGGTGCGTGCTCGGGCTGTGGCGAGACGCCGTACGTGAAGCTGCTCTCGCAGCAGTTCGGCGACCGGATGATCGTGGCCAATGCGACGGGGTGCTCGTCGATCTACGGCGGCAACCTGCCCACGACACCGTGGTCCGCGAATGGGGCAGGACGCGGTCCGGCCTGGAGCAACTCGCTGTTCGAGGACAACGCGGAGTTCGGTCTCGGACTGCGCCTCGGCGCGGACACCCAGCGTGCCGACGCGCGTCGACTGCTCGGCGAGTTGGCGCACCAGGTGGGGGAGGAACTGGCGCGGAGCCTCCTCGACGACGAGCCGGGTCCGGAGGACGAGGCCGGCATCGTGCAGCAGCGCGAGCGCGTGGCGACGCTGCGGGAACGGCTGCGCGGGATCACGGCGCCACAGGCGATCGCCCTCGACAGCCTCGCCGATGCCCTCGTGCCGGTGGCCGTCTGGATCATCGGCGGTGACGGCTGGGCCTATGACATCGGGTTCGGCGGGCTCGACCACGTGCTGTCGAGCGGGCGCAACGTCAACATCCTCGTGCTCGACACCGAGGTCTACTCGAACACCGGCGGACAGGCATCGAAGGCGACCCCGCGGGCCGCGACGGCCAAGTTCGCGAGTGACGGAAAGGCGACCCGCAAGAAGGACCTCGGCCTGCTCGCCCAGGCCTATGGCGACGTTTACGTGGCGCAGATCGCCATCGGTGCCAACGAGACCCAGACGGTTCGCGCGCTTCGCGAGGCCGTCGCGCATGAGGGGCCCAGCATCGTCATCGCCTACTCGACCTGCATTGCCCACGGCATCGACATGGGCACATCGATGACCCATCAGAAGCAGGCAGTGGCCTCCGGCTACTGGCCGCTTTACCGGTACCACCCCAGTGCCGATGCGGGAACCCATCCGTTCAGCCTGGACTCGAAGAAGCCGTCGATCCCGCTGAAGTCGTTCCTTGAGGTCGAGACGCGGTTCGCCGTGCTCGACCGCTCGGATCCGGTGCGGGCGGAGCATCTGCAGGCGCTGGCGCAGGCCGACGTAGACGAACGCTGGCACTACTACGAGCAGTTGGCGGGGGTCGAGCGAACCATCCCCGTTGATGAACACGAGCTCAGTCGTGAGCTCGATGGCGAGGGCGGTCTGGGCCTTGCCGAGGTCGAGGACGAGGAGTCGTCATGAACCCGCTGGCATCCACCTATCTGGGCCTCGAGCTCCGATCGCCGATCGTCGCGTCACCGTCACCGGCCACCGGTCGGATCGAGTCGCTGCTTCGGCTTGAGGAGGCGGGCGTTGGGGCGGTCGTGCTGCCCAGCCTGTTCGAGGAGGAGATCGAGAACGAGGCCATCACCTTCCACGAGCGACGCGAGACGGGCGCGGGTGTGTTCAGCGAGGCCACTGACTTCTTCCCCGATATCGAGCTCGGTCATCTGGGCCTCGAACGGCACATCGCGCTGGTGCGGGAGGCATCGGAGCGGCTCTCGGTGCCGGTCATCGCGAGCGTCAATGGTCGCTCGGCCGGCGGCTGGGTTCGCTATGCCCAGGACCTCGTTCACGCGGGGGCGCGAGCCATTGAGCTCAACATGTACGACGTCGCCGTCAATGCCGACCACTCGGCCAAGCACGTCGAGCGCACTTACCTCGACTTGGTCCTTGCGGTCCGAACAGCCGTTGACGTTCCCGTGGCGGTCAAGCTCTCGCCCTACTTCTCGTCCTTTGCGCACTTCGCGGTCGACGTCGTTCGTGCCGGTGCCGACGGTCTGGTGCTCTTCAACCGCTTCTACCAGCCCGACCTCGACCTCGAGACCCTCGATGTCCAGCCGAGGCTGGAGCTCTCGCACCAAGGCGAACTGCGGCTGCCGCTGCGCTGGATCGCCATCCTGCGACCGCGCCTGCCGCGGACCTCGTTCGCGCTGACCTCGGGCGTGGCTTCGGGGACCGATGTCGCCAAGGGGCTGCTGGCCGGTGCCGATGTCGTGATGACCGCGTCCGAGGTTCTGCGTCAGGGTCCGCACCGCGTGGCCGGGATGCTTGCCGAGCTCACCGACTGGATGCAGGCCCACGACTACGAGTCGGTGGATCAGTTGCGGGGGAGTGTCGCCCAGCACACGGTGAAGGACCCGGGGGCCTTCGAGCGGGCCCAGTACCAGCGGGTGCTCTCCTCCTGGCAGCACTGAGGCGAGGTCAATGACACAATCTCGCCATGCCCACTATCGATCAGTACGTCCCTGACTCAGCCCGCTACGACGGGCGCATGCCGTACCGGCGCTGCGGGCAGAGCGGTCTGCTACTCCCGACCGTGTCGCTGGGCTTCTGGCACAACTTCGGCGACGACAAGCCGATCGAGACGCAACGGGCCATCATGCGTCGGGCCTTCGACCTCGGTATCACGCACTTCGACCTGGCCAACAACTACGGCCCGCCGTACGGCACCGCGGAGATCAACGCCGGGCGCATCCTGCGGGAGGACTTCGGCGGGCTGCGCGACGAGCTGGTGATCTCGACCAAGGCCGGCTGGGACATGTGGTCGGGACCATACGGCGACCTGGCATCGCGCAAGCACCTGCTGGCCAGCCTCGACCAGAGCCTTGACCGCCTCGGCCTCGACTACGTCGACATCTTCTACAGCCATCGGCCCGACCCCGAGACGCCGCTGGCCGAGACCATGGGCGCGCTGCACACGGCCGTCCAGCGGGGCAAGGCGCTCTACGCAGGCATCTCGTCGTACTCGCCGAGCCGCACCCTCGAGGCGGCCCGCATCCTCGCCGACCTCGGCACGCCACTGCTGATTCATCAGCCGTCGTACTCGATGCTCAATCGCTGGATCGAGGACGGTCTCCTCGATGCCCTCCAGGAGGTCGGCGCGGGAGCGATCACGTTCAGCCCGCTGGCGCAGGGCCTGCTCACCGACCGCTACCTCGATGGGGTGCCGGCAGGATCGCGGGCGTCGGAGGACAAGTCGCTGTTCCCCAGCATGCTTTCGGACGAGAACCTCGACCGTATCCGCGGCCTCGCGGCCATCGCGGCGCGACGGGGTCAGTCGCTGGCGCAGATGGCGGTGGCCTGGACGCTTCGCGACGACCGGGTGACCACCACACTGCTGGGTGCCAGCAGCGTGGCCCAGCTCGAGGAGACCGTGCAGGCGGTGCGCAATCTCCAGTTCACCGATGCCGAACTCGCGGAGATCGACGAGTTCGCGATCGACGGCGACATCAACCTCTGGGCCGCCCAGTCCCTGATCCCATGAGGCGCCTCCTCGTCTCGGTGGCGGCGGTGGCCCTCGCGACCGCGTCCCTCGGGGCCTGCAGTTCCGACCCCGAAGCGACGGCTCCGTCGGTGTCGGCCTCACCGAGCCCGACACCCACACCGACTCCGTCGTCCGTGGTGTGGGCGGGCGCGGTGTGCGTTGAGCGCGACAACCTGAAGGCGGCCGTGGCGGCACTCGGCCACAACCTGTCGTACGACGTGACGTCGGAACGCTCGGCGATCGAGCAGATCGACCGGCAACTGCGTCTGCAGGTGCTGTCGGTAGCCAATGCAGCAGATCAGCTGAGTACGGCCTTGCAAGGAGTGCCCGTTGATTTCGTGGCGGCGAACGATCTCGTCGTCACGGTGACAAAGGCGAAGGGCGACACGACCGATGCCGTCACGCAGGTCACGACCAGTCTCGACGCGGCGATGTCGGCCGACAACATCCTGACCGGGGTGGCCGAGGCGGGCAAGGCACTCGTGGGGGCGAAGGCGGCATTCGAGGCCGGCCAGGTGCTCGTCTCGACGGTCGTCGATGCCACATCGACGGCATCGGGCGAACTCGGTGACGCGTTCGCTGCCGCGCCGCAGTGCGCGGGCGACGGCTCCTAGCCGCGTCGCTTAGCATCGTTGTATGGGAACCGTGCCGGACGACGGGCTGGCGGTGCCGATCGACATGTCGGCCGCGCACGGCAGGGATCTCGACACGACTCTTGTGCTCGGCGGCGGTGGGCTCTATTTCGTCGCCTGGCAGGTCGGCTACCTCCACACCGCGCGCCAGGCCGGTATCGACCTGGGCAGTGCAGAGCGGGTGGTCGGTACGTCGGCCGGATCTCTCGTGGCCACGGTGCTGTGTCACAGCCGACTGGGCTGGCTGAACACTCAAGTGTCCGCCCTCGGCCACTTCCCAGCGCTTCTCAACGCAATGGCGCCTGCGACGGGGCTTTCGCCAAGCCAGAATCGGGCGCTCATGCTCTTCGGGGGCGCGGGCGATGCCGATCCGGCGACGGTGCAGGCGATCGGCCGTGCTGCTCTGGCGGCGGCGACCCTGGACCCGGCGCACGTTCGTGCCAATCTGCGGATGATCGTGACTGCGCGTGCGTGGCCGAGTGCCGCTCTCCACACAACGTGTGTGGATGCCTACTCGGGCGAGCGCTGTGTCGTCACGCAGGAGTCGGGTGTTCGGCCCATCAACGCGGTGGCGGCGAGCAGCGCGGTCCCGGGGATCTTCCCGCCACAGCCCATCGGTGATCGCCGGTGCATGGACGGCGGCGTAAGCGGGACGGGGCTGCACCTCGACCTGGTTGCCGGCTCCCGCCGGTCGGTGATCCTGTCCGTCTCGGACGGATCGACCGTGACCGAACCGCGGATGACCGCCCACCCCGGGAGCATTGAAACCGAGTTGGCCGACCTCGCCGCGAGCGGAACGCGGGTGTTTCTGCGCACACCCGTGGGCGTCGACATCGCTGACCTGATGGACCCGACCGCCGTACCTCGGGCCCTGGCTGCCGGCGCGGAGCAGGCACAGGGCGACCTCGACGAGCTGAAGGCCTTCTGGGCGTGAGCGAGGACGGGCTCGTCCGCTGTCCGTGGGGTGACTCGACTCCGGACTACCGCGCCTACCACGACACCGAGTGGGGACGTCCCGTCCACGGTGACGTCGCCCTCTTCGAGCGCATCACGCTCGAGGCCTTCCAGTCCGGCTTGTCGTGGCTGACGATCCTGCGCAAGCGGGCTGCCTTTCGTGCCGCCTTCATCGACTTCGACGCCAGCGCGGTGGCACGGTTCGACGAGTCGGATGTGGAGCGACTGATGGCCGACGCCGCGATCGTGCGCAACCGCCGCAAGATCGAGGCAACGATCACCAATGCCCGCGCGGTGCTCGGCCTCCATTCGGCCGGCGAGACTCTCGATGGCCTGATGTGGTCGTTCGCACCCGCCCGCAAGGGCCGTCCGAGCGCGATGAACGAGGTGCCGGCCAGCACTCCTGAGTCACTCGCGCTCAGCAAGGCATTGAAGGCGAAGGGTTTCGTGTTCGTCGGACCGACGACGATGTACGCCGCGATGCAGGCCTGTGGACTCGTCGACGATCACCTCGCCGACTGCCACGCGGCAGTTGTAGAGCGCTAGGCGGCGGCAGGTTCAGGGGTCGGTGGATCGGAACCCGGATACGGATGCTCGGCGTCACGTCCGGTGAGGTACTTGGCGACGCTATAGACAGCACCGGCGATCGGGACGGCGATGAGGGCGCCGACGATCCCCATGGCGATACTGCCCGCGGCGATTGCGGCGACAATCGCGAGCGGATGCAGGCTGACGGCCTTGCCCATGACAAGGGGCTGGAGCACGTCGCCGTCGAAGGAACCGACGAGGACGGTGAGGCCGATGACCAAGAGCGCAGTGAGCGGGCCTTTCTCCGCGAGCGCCACGACGGCCGCGAAGAAGGTTGCGACGGGTGCGCCGATGACGGGGATGAAGGCACCGATGAACACGACCGCGGCCAGCGCGGGGGCAAGGGGAACCTGCAGGATCGTCAGGCCAATGAAGACCAGCATCGCATCGGCGAAGGCAACGATGACGATCCCGCGGGTGTAGCCGGAGATGGCGTCCCAGGCGAGTCGCCCCGACGTGTTGATGGGGGTCTGGATCGGCTTCGGCATCCAGCTGATGATCCAGCCCCAGATCGTCGTGGGTGTCAGCAGGAAGAAGACGACGGCGTACATGAAGACCGAAGCCGCGACGACGAGAGTGCCGACCGATCCGAGCGCTCCCGCGACATCGCCCAACAGGGTCCCCCCGAAGCCCTTGGCCCAGTCCTGAACGTTCGCCAGCATGCTGCTGATGTTCGCATCGCTCATGTGCAGGGGGCCGTCCTTCAGCCACGTCTCAACATCGGAGAGGCCGGTCTGCAGCGAGATCAGCAGTTTCGGTCCCTCACCGATAGAGGAGCGGATGACCGAGCCCAGGATGAGGACCACTGCGGTGCCGATGATCAGCAGCGCGAGCACCATCGAGATGACCTTCGGCAGGAATCGATGGAGCAGATTCATCAAGGGCTGGCACCACGCAGTCATCAGCATCGCGAAGAAGAGGGCGAAGACGACGGGGAAGATCAAGTCGAGGATGTAGCCCGCCACCACCACGCCGGCGAGAACGACGAGGACGCGCCACGTGAGACCGGAAACGAGTTTCAGCGTCCCCGGAATCCCATCGCCGGGATCCCCACCCGCCGGCGCGACGCTGCTCATGCGTCGAGATTGTGAGCGGAGCGCTCGCCGATGTCGGGGACGGTGATCTCATCGTCGGATGCGCGGGCGACCAGGTAGGTGGAGTCCTCGAGGAACTTCACGGAGAAGAAGCCGCCGGGCGCCTGGTAGACGCCGGCGTCGCCGGCACCGAGGACGGCCTCATCGATCTGGATGCAACCGCTGACGACGTAGGTCACACAGCCCTTGCTGTAGCCGTGGGCGGGGACCACATCGCCGGATCGGCCGTGGACGACGGTGAGCATCGCGCCATCGGTGCGGAGACGAGTGACCTCGGAGCCGAGCACGTTCTTCTCCCACTCAAGGTCGTCGTGGGGGACAGGCGTGAATGCCGACATGTGCTGCTCCTCGGTCGGGCCGTCAGTCGATCCGGACGGATCCATGGGGGGTGGTGAACCACAGGGCGACGAGTCCCGGCTCGTCGGCTTCCACCCAGTCAACAGTAATGCCATCGAAGGGGATTTCGTGATCGGTTCCGAGCCAGCCGGAAATCGCGTCCGGATCGCCACACATCTCGACACGCTCGAGAACGACGGTGCCGCCGGTTGACGGGTGGTCGGATTCGGGGCTGGACCACTGGACGAAGAAGGGCAGCTGGGCATCGTCCATGACGTCGAGGACGCCGATCTGCTGCCAGCACAGGTCGTGGCCGTCGGGGCGGATGCGGTGGCCTGACCGGGCCTCGCGACCCAGGCGTGCCTCCATCTGGGCGATGTCATCGACGGACACGGCCCAGCTCATCCAGCCGCCGCCGTCTGCGGCGCGCTGGGCAACGGCACGGCCGAACGGGGCCTTGTCGGCAGCGGGGTGATCGAGTGCCGAGACGACCTCGATGTAGCAGCCGTTGGCGAGCGGCAGGATGAAGTTGCGGGTACCGAACGAGGGGTGCCGACCGCCGTCGACGAAGGTCGACCCGAGGTCGCTGCCGATGCGCTGAACGACATCGGCAAGCTCGGTCGTTGTGCACGCGTAGGAAATGTGATCGAGCCGCATAGTCGCATCCTGCCCAATGCCCGAGCCGGGTCTGCAGTTGCCCCCCACTTTGGCTCGGGTGTGGCAGGCTCTAGGGCATGTCAGAACCCGCAGCAGCCCCACTCTCCAAGCTCGACAAGAAGAAGTCGATCATCCTCGGCATCATCGGGCTGGTCATCATCGTCGTCATCTTCTGGAAGGTGATCCCGCAGATCGGCGACTACTCGGCTGCGGCGGATGCACTGGCCGCCATGGGTGTGGCCGCGATGATCGTCATCGGCCTGGCCGTGCTGCTCTACCTCGCGGTCTACGGCCTGCCGTTCATGGCCGCCACGCCGGGACTCAAGTACTGGAAGTCCCAGCAGGTCAATCAGGCGGCCTTCGCGATCAGCAACGGCGTGCCAGCGGGTGGGGCCTTCGGGCTGGCAGTGCAGTACGCGATGCTGACGTCGTACCGGATTCCCGGAACCATAGCGACGGCTGCGATCACCGCCGTGGGCCTGTGGAGCATGTTCGTCAGCCTCGGCCTGCCGGTCTTCGGAGTTGCGGCTCTGACGGTCTCGGGTGGCAGCACGGACTATGCCTGGGTCGCGCCGGTCGGTCTGGCGATCCTGATCGTGGGTATCGGCCTCTTCGTGCTGGTGATGCGGTCGGCATCGCTGGCGGTGAAGGTGGGCAACCTCGGGAACAAGCTCATCAAGCCGTTGCGGCCCCGAATCAAGGCCCTGCGCGACCTTGATGTGCAGGCACCCATCACCAAGTTCCGCTCCGACATGTACGACCTGCTGAAGCGGCGCTGGGGGCACATCACGGGGGCCCAGCTGGCCGTGATCATGACCCAGTTCCTGATCTTCTACGTTGCGCTTCGCGGGGTCCAGGGCTGGGACAAGCCGGGTGCCTCGGTCATTGCGGCGTTCGGGGCATTCGCTACAGCGCAGATCATGCTGATGGTGCCGATCACGCCCGGGGGGCTCGGCACGGTCGATGCCCTGATCATCGCGCTGCTGCAGAGCATGGGGGTGTCTGCCGGCGACGCCACAGCGGCCGACCTGGTGTGGCGCGCCGCGTCCTACGTGCCGCAGATCATCATCGGCATCATCGCGCTGGTGTCGTGGTTCCGGACGGCCGGCCGGACGTATGCCGCAGCGGCACCCGAGGACGGCCCAGCGCCAGCATCCGCCTGATCGCCGTCGGCGTGTCGTCACACAGCGCGGGGTCAGCAATCCATATGGTTGCACCGACCTGGTCGTCGCGGGAGGGGAAGCCTTCGACGACCAGGTCACTTCATGTCCGGGGCCAGTTCCTATCCTGAGGTCGTGAACGCGCCGTCAGCATCGAACTCAGCCACTGGCCAGTGGCGCCGTTACGTCGCGCTCGGCGACAGCTTCAGCGAAGGCCTGATGGATGTCGTCGGCAGCGACGGACGACATGTCGGCTGGGCCGACCGGGTGGCAGGTGAGCTGGCGCTGCGGGCGCAAGCTCGTGGCGAGGCCGGCATCGAATACGCGAATCTCGCGGTTCGCGGACGGCTGGTGCGGCAGGTCATCGATGAGCAGGTTCCCGCTGCGGTGGGGTTGCAGCCGGACCTCGTGAGCCTTGCCGCCGGTGTCAACGACACGTTGCGCCGGACCTTCGACCTGGATGCGGTGGCGACATCGCTCGAGAACGGCGTGCGCGACCTGCGGGGCACCGGCGCTGATGTCCTCCTCTTCGCGTTCGGGGATCCGACCCGGCGCTCCCGGGTCATGCGGCCCGTGCGCAGCCGGATCCACGGCTACAACTCGGCCGTCGCGGCCATCGCATCGCGGTACGGGTGCTTCCAGGCCTCCTTCTGGGACGTTGCGGCCTATGACGACGATGCGCTGTGGGACGTGGACTGGCTGCACCTGTCGCCGGCAGGCCATCGTCTCGTCGCGCGCACGGCACTGGAGGCCATGGGCCTCGGCGACGACGCCTGGCGGACGCCCGCCGTCAGCGCGCCCCCGGAGCAGCTGGCTCGCCGAGTGGCGGCCAACGCCCAGTGGACGACCCAGCATCTGCTGCCCTGGCTGGTGCGACGTGCACGCGGCGGGTCCTCAGGCGATGGAGTGGTACCCAAGCACCCGACCTGGGTGCCGGTCACCGGTCCTCCGCGGGAGCCGTAGGCGTCGTCCACAGTCCTCGCGAAACTGGTCAGGCGTCCGCAGGAAGCGATCGGGGGTACTGCTGACGGGAATTCGGCGCGAAGGTCGGCGCATGACGATCACACCTCGCACCCCGTCCGGTCCCACTCCTATCGACGCCCTCACCCTGCGCAGCCCCGATGCGCTGTTGGCCGCCGTCCCGTACCTGCTCGGCTTCCGGCCGAGCGAGAGCGCCGTCGTTGTCTGGCTGCGCGGCGGACGCATCCTGTTGACCCAGCGGCTGGACCTGCCGCCGCACGAGTCGGACCTGCCCGGCTGGCGGGCAGCCATGTGGACCCACGCTGCCGCCGAGGGGGCTGAGGAGATCGTTGTCGTGCTGGCCACCGAGCGAGCCGATCTCGACTGGATCCGCGATGCGATCCTCGCCGATGCGGACGACCGCGGGATCGAGATTCGTGATGCGCTCCGAACGGCGGGCAACCGCTGGTGGAGCCTGCTGTGCACGGACGAGTCATGCTGCCCGCCCGCCGGGCGCCGGGTCGACCCCGACGTGGCCGCGGCCGTGGCGGCGGAGTTCACCGGGCTGGGCCAGGCGCCGCTTCCCGACCGTGGGTCCATTGAGGACTCGATGGCTGCCGATCCCCAGCAGATCGCGGAGGTCGTGCGTCGGCTGCCCGCCGGGCTGCCCGGGCGCAGTACCGCCCGACGGCGGCGTGAGGTGTGGCGCGACCGGTCACTGGAGCTGGTGCGCGTCGCCCTGACCGAACCGCCGCGCGTCGGACGAACGGTCGAGTCGCCTTCGGTGATCGCCCGGCTCCTGCTGGGGCTGGCCGATATCCGTGTCCGCGACACCGCATTGTGGGACCTCGCCCATGGTGAGCAGGACGAACTGCGGCGGGCTCTGGACGTTCTTACGCAAGGTCTTCGTGCCGCTCCCGAGGGTCTCGTTGCACCGGTGGCGACCTGCGTCGCGATCGTTGCCTGGCAGTTGGGCGACGGCACCCGCGCCAGCATTGCGGTGGACCGAGCGCTGGAGGACGAGCCGGGCTATTCCCTGGCGGGTCTTGTCTCCGCCTCGCTGCGGGCTGGGCTGCCGCCGCGGGCCTGGCGCGAGGCGATGGGCGGCCTGACTCGCGAGATCTGTCGGTACGGGACATCAGGGGGGAGCGGTGCAGACGACATCGACCACTCCGCTGAGCAGAAGGAGTCGGCGTAGGGAATCGGGTGGGGTCGACTTGGCGACAGCGCGAAGGATCGCTATATTCCTCCCAGGTCAAGAGTTCCAGCGATCAGCTCCGGCTAGCTGGACGGCAACCCTCCAC
>CAIVQM010000291.1 GCA_903908025.1 uncultured bacterium | reverse complement strand
GTGATCCCTGCCACCGAGCCGCCTGGTGATCTCCCGCGTCGTCCAGCCGATCGCGACGAGTGCCTGCAGTCGGCGTTGGGATCCGGTGGCGTCGACGTAGCCGAACCGGCGCATGTCGGATTCGGGGCTGATCGCCATGACGCGCTCGAAGGTGCGGACCGTCACGCGGTCGCGTTCGAGTGAGGAGGCGAGGGAGTTGCGCGACTTCCAGCCGGCGGTCAGCGCGATGCCGCGGAACGACATGCCGGCGTCGAGGAGCTGCTGGACGTGGTCGCGCATCGGCTGCGCGTCGACGAGCATGACCTCGCCTTGCAGCTTGCGGAGGCGCCACTGCTTGACGTGGCGGTTGGCGACGCGCGTGCAGTCGGGGCAGCGGCAGGCGTGCGAGCAGTAGGCGGTGAGGGTGCCGTGGTTCATGCGGTCAGCTCGGGCATGATCCAGCCGCGATTCACGGCGACGCGGTGGAAGATCTCGACGGTGCGACCGGACCAGTTCTGTACTTCGTCGGTGGTGAGCCCGTATGCCTGGGCGACGAGTTCGACGCGGGTCATGCGACGCCTGCGCAGTGGGTGCCGTTCCAGTTGCCCTTGCCGCCCCACTTGTAGGCGAGGAGGAACACCTCCCACTGGACGGCGGCCGGGGCGTGCGAGGCATGCAGGTAGCGGCGCGCTGACTTGACGTGCTGGGCGTAGTGGCGCCAGGTGCCGTCGATGAACTGGAACAGGCCACTGGCGGTCGACGATCCGTTCTCCGCGCTGGGGCCGCCGGAGTGCAGCGACTCGTGCCTGATGACGCACTTGCCGAAATCCACGGCCGCGCTGTTCGCTGCGCGGGAGGGGTGCATCCAGTCGCGGCGGTCGCTGGCGGGCTGCATGAGCAGGGCGGTGGCGATAGCGAGTTCGGGGATCATTCGTTTTCCCCACGGATGACGATCCACAGGCAGCCGGCGATGATCGCGACGGCCCCAGCAAGGAACGCGAGGAACTGCGGGACGCTCATGACGCGTCGTCCGCGACATGGAGGTGACGGGCCAGGCGCGGGTCGAAGAACTCACGCTCCGGGTCGAGGGCGTCCACCAGCGGCGCAGTGGATGGGTGCCGGGTCCGCACGTCCTGCGAGGCGAGGTTGACGATGTCCTGGCACTCCTCCGCATGCTGAAGGGCGGCGTCGCGCTGCGCGCGTGCCTCATCGCGCTGCTGCGTGCGGATCTCGACCATCCGGGTGGCGTGCAGGCACCGCCAGTAGGCGTCGACCTCCCGCCGGTGCATCACCCACGCGGTGATCGCCGTCGCGACGAGGAGGAGAACGAGGAGGATCGTCAGTCCGTCGATGTGCATGGTGGTCCTTCCCGGAGAGGGTGGGCTGTGCAGTTGTGTTCCGGTGGGAGTGCGGGGCGGTCCATCGGGCTTGGCCTCGAGGGCTCTTTGCCTTCACCGCCCCGCGCCCTCCCTCCGGGGAATCCGGTCGCTCACGTGGTGGCGTGGCGCGACCGGACGTCTAGGCGGCGGCGGTCTGCCGTCGGCGTTCGCGGATGCGGTCGACGAGGATCCGCAGGGGCGGGCCGGTCGGTGTCCAGGCGGCGCGGGCTGCGTCTTCGACGGAGGTGCCATCGAGGCCGAGGAGGGTGCGGTACCCGTCGGCGATGCACTCCCCCGCGGCGGTGATGGCCTGCTGCCGGCTGGTCATGCCACGTCCTCGACGCTTCGGGCGAGGACGAGCGAGGCGGGAATCTGCAGAAACTCGGCGACGGCGAGGGCCTCGTCGAGCGGCCACTTCGCCTGCTCGTTCAACCGGCGATAGATGGTGGCCTCGCTGACGCCCGCGACGGGTGCGAGCTCAGCGGGTGAGCGTCGTTCGCGGGCGAGGTGGGCGCGCAGTTCGGCGCTGAACCGACTGGATGGGGTGGAGCTCATGGCCCGTACCCTGTCGCACAATTGTGCGAGTGTCAAACACCTCTGCGGCGTGTCTCACCGTTGTGCGAGTCTGTTGCCCATGGGTGAGAACAAGCGTGGGTCGTCGAAGATGCTGCCCGGCCCCTGGTCGGTGGCTGTGGCGGCGCGGCTCGCCCCGATCGTGGATGCGAGGAAGGGGCGGCGCCGTCAGTTCGCGAAGGATTCCGGAATCGCCGAGGGGCGCATCAGCAAGCTGCTGAACGGGGTTTCCGCCTGGTATCTCGAGGACGTCGACGTGTTCTGCACGGTGCTCGACATCGATCCGGTCGCCTTCCTCGACGAGGTCATCGCCACGCGCACACCCGCTCGCGATGAGCTTGCACTCGCCGCCGACCGCAACGACCAGGCCATCGACACCGAGACCGACGAAGACCAGCTCTAACCGCAACGGGGGATCACGTGAGCAAGGCGTACAACCCGTGGGCACACGCCCACGAACTCGGAATCGCCGTCGATGAGGGGCGCCTGCCTCGCGGCTGGCGGGGTGGCTACCACCATCCGACGCGACGGATCATCCTGACGCCCGGGATGAGCCACCGCGAGGCACGCTCCACCCTCGCGCACGAGGTCCAGCATGCGATCGCCGGCGACATCCCCAGCCCGTTCGGGCTCATCATCCAACGGCAGGAACTCCTCGCGGAGCGGCGTGCCGCGCTGCGCCTGATCGACGCCAGCGAGTACGCCCTGGCCGAGCAGCTGCGCGGCGGATACCTGTCGGCAATCGCGCACGAGCTCGACGTCACCTTGAAGGTCGTCCGCACGTGGCTCGACCTGCAGCGAATGCTCGTCGCGACATGAGACACCTCGAGCCGGTCCCCGATCCGGTCCTGCGCGACGGGATCTACATCCGCGTCTCCGCCGTGATGGGCCGCGCCGACGAACGCTTCCTCAGCCCAGACATCCAGCGCGAGGCCATCGACCGGATGCGGCTGCGCGGGCTCGCCTCCCGCGTGGTCGACGAGTGGCGCGACATCGACGTGTCCACCGCCCGCGTCAAGGCCGCGAACAGGCCCGGCCTGCAGGCCGCGCTCACCGCGGCACGGGAGGGCCGCATCGATCGCCTGTGGTTCCTGACCCTGGATCGGTTCGATCGCGACACCGCGGCGCTCAAGACGTTCGATGAGGTCGCCGCCTCCGGCGTCCAGCTGTGGGCAGAATCGGGGCGCGTCGACGTCGAGACCCCGGAGGGGTATCTGTCGACGACGATGCAGCTGGCGATCGCCCGCTACCAGCGAGATCGGATCGGGAAGTCGTGGAAGCAGACACACGAGCATCGCATCGCCCAGGGCCTCCCCCACTCGGGGAAGCCCAAGTGGGGGTACGTGTACGACCCGGCGCGGCGGATGTTCGACCCCGACCCCGTCACCGGGCCCGTGCTCGCAGACCTCTACCGCAGGTACGTTGCCGGGGAAACGGTGTACGCGATGGTGCGCTGGCTCAACGCCGCCGGCCACACCACCACGAGCGGCGGCCCCTGGTCGGATCGGTCGCTGCGCCGCGTGATGGATGCGGGATTCGCCGCTGGGTTCGTCCCCTACCAGGGGCGCCTGCATCCGGGGGTGCATGAGCCGCTGATCGACGCGGTGATGTGGGAGCAGTTCAACGCGGCGAGGGTGCGGCGCCGTGTCACGTCGAACACGGAGCGATCCCCGTACCTGCTGTCTGGGCTGGTCCGCTGCGTGTGTGGATCGAGCATGAATGCCGGCCAGTTCGGGGCAGCCCGTCAGCCGAAGTACCGGTGCAAGGCCGCGCACGAGCAGAACCGGCATCCGGGCGGGTACATCATGGCCGCGTTCGTCGAGCGTGAGGTTGTCACCTGGCTCGGGGAGGTCGCGGCGGATGTCGACCAGGCCAGCGACCGGGCGATCGCGGCGGCCGCGAAGGTGAACCGACGCCGGGAGGATGCGAAGGCGCTCGGTCGGGAGATCGCGGCACTAGACGAGCAACTGGTGCGGCTGACGCGTCAGCTGGCATCCGGCGTGGTGCCGGAGAAGGCGTTCGTTGCCGCCCGTGACGGGATCCTCACGGACCGTGAGGCGTTGGAGGGTCGCCGGGATGCAGCGCAGCGGGACGCCGTCGAGGCGGGCTCCACGCGGCCGCAGGAGGACGCGGCGGCACTGCTGCGGGACTGGGTCCTGTTGAGCGTGCCGGCACGCAGGGAGGCGTTGCGGCGCCTCATCAGGCACGTGATCGTGACCCCTGGCCGGCCTCGAGGGACGGTCGATGTGGTGCCGGCGTGGAGGTAGGTGATTCAGCGGACCGTCATGACGGTGATCGTCCGCCGGTACACCTAGGGGTCGCGCTAGCTCCAGTCGCTTCCGGCGTCGATCAGGATCGCGGGCCCAAGGGCCTGCATGATCTGCATTTCGTTGAGGATCTCGATCGGCTGCCCCTTGGTCCGAAGGGCAAGCGCCTTCTCCGTTTTGCCCGAGTGGTGCCACTTCAGGTCGTCGGTGAATCCGTCGCCGACGACGAGGATCGTCGTGCGCTTGGTGACGTTCTGGCCGGGGATTCCGCCGGTTTCGGCGACCATCTCCCATAGCGCTTCCTTGGGCATTTGGAACATTCCCGTGAACACGACGGTCTGGCCGTAGAGCGGGTGGTTGACGTCGCCGTCGACGTTGGCGTCCGGCATCTCGTCAACGTGGGCATAGCGGAAGTGGCCGCCGCTGCGCTGTGGTCTCTGCCTGGCGGGGTCGCCGAGCGTCTGGAAGTGCATGCCGAGAAGCTGCAGGAGCGAGGGTAGGTCGTCGGCGTCGAGTGTGTCGGCGATGCGCATGGTCAGCTGTGCGCAGGCGACAGCGTCGGCGCCCGCCCGGTGATGGTCAAGCTCGATGCCGAGCTGGCTGCACAGGACGTCGAGGGCGTGGCTGTCCGAGGTGATGACCCGCTTGGCCATGTCGCGTGAGCAGGCGTAGGCGAGGGCTGGCACCTCGCGGTTCTCGGCCTGGCACGCCTGGACGAGGGCACTGGTGTCGAAGCTCGCGTTGTGTGCGACCAGCGGTCGTTCATCGACGATGTCGAGGAGTCCATCGAGCCGCTCCAGGAAGCCGGGGGCGCCGGCGACGTCGTCGGCGTGGATTCCGTGGATCCCGATGTTGATGCCTTCGAACTCGTCGAGTCCGGTCGGCGGCCGGGTGAGCCACTGCTCGGTCCGGACGATGTGACCGTGGTCGACGACCGCGAGCCCGATGCAGCAGATGGAGCCACGATGGCGGTTTGCCGTCTCGACGTCCAAGGCGACGAAGCTGGGCGCGCTCATGATGCGACCACGAGCGGCAGTGCCCGCGATCCGAGCCCCGACAGTCCACGCAGCATCGGGCGTGCCAGGCGCTCCTCCTCGAGGTACTCCCACTGGTGGCACAGGGTCGACAGCCAGCGGGCGATCGCCAAGGCGCGCTGCGTGGGGTCGGGGGACTTTGCTAGCGGCGGGTTGTCAACGTCGATGGGCTCGGGGAACATCGGCCACTCCGGCGTGACCATCCGCTTCGACTTGGTGCGGCCAGACTGCTCGGCGTCGAACGCCGCCTGAAGCATGTCGCGTTCGACGTTCATCGCGGCGAGGGTCCC
The DNA here is from genome assembly GCA_903908025.1 of uncultured bacterium. GTDB lineage: Bacteria > Actinomycetota > Actinomycetes > S36-B12 > S36-B12 > UBA10649. The sequence continues at coordinate 888 of CAIVQM010000291.1, read as the reverse complement.
GGTCACGTCGAAACACGCCGGCTTCTCCCAGCCGAGCTGCGTGATCATCTTCGCGCCGTCACCTGTTGCTAGGACGAGTCGGCCACCGAAGGTACTATCGAGCGTCCTTCGGTCGTCGCGCTGGACCACCCACGCACCGATCATGCGGCTTCGCGTCCGGGGACGCTTCACCCCGACATACGTCCACCAGACGATCGCGTTCCTCGGTGTCGCATCGACAACAGCGACCACATCCATGATCTTCATTTTTCGCCCCCGGAAGGTGCTTCCAGACCATCGTGCCCGATTCCGGGGGCCGAGTCCTCTCAGGAGGGCCGGATCCGCCCGCCCCTTCGAGCGCCCCTGAGCCGTCGGAGTCGATTCACGAGGACCGGGTTGTACGCGAGGGCCTCGGGCCGGTCGAGGAGGTCGTTGATCTTCCGCCAGTACGTCGTCGCGCTCATGTCGAGCTCGTCGCGGATGTCCTGCTCCTGCTTGCCCGGGTACCGGTACTGCCTCTTGGCGAAGTCGAGGAGCTGCTTCTCGTGGGGCAGCAGCTCGGGGGTCCGGTTCACGCGCATGAGGACAGGGTGCCCGCTCGGTCTGACACTGTCGGACGGCTGGCGTACCTTCGAGCTCGAGGGAGAATCATGAAGATCACAGTCATGGTGATGGTCGGCACGATCCTGCTTGCGGGGTGCTCCACGGGGACCGCTTCCACGCCCGCGTCGCCAACCACACTCGAGGTGACGTGCGAGCAGGTGAAGTCGGAGTTCGACCGGTTCATGGACGCAGCCAACGCGGCGGTGAAGGCGGGCGCCACCACCATGCCGAAGCAGGAGTTCCTCGATTTGCATGACAGCGTCGTGGCGAACCTCACCGCGATGGGTGAGGCCGGTACCGGCGACG
>CAIVQM010000290.1 GCA_903908025.1 uncultured bacterium | reverse complement strand
GGCAAGCAGGTCACGAGCACTCGCCTCGTCGCGATCAATTACCTGTGCCATGTCACTCCGCCTCCCATGCCGCGGCCAGCAGGTCGCGGGTGTCGTTGAGTAGTTGCGGGATCACCTTGGTGCCCCCGATGATCGGCATGAAGTTCGAGTCGCCGCCCCAGCGCGGGACGACGTGCTGATGCAGATGACCGGCGATGCCGGCGCCGGACACTGAGCCCTGGTTCATCCCGATGTTGAATCCGTGGGCGCCGGATACGTTCCTTACGACACGCATCGCCTTCTGTGTGAAGGCACCGAGCTCCGCCACTTCGGAGTCGGTGAGCTCGGTGTAGTCGGCGACGTGCCGATAGGGGCAGATCATCAGGTGCCCCGCGTTGTAGGGGTACAGGTTCAGGACGCCGTAGACCTCGGCCCCGCGCGCGAAGACGAGTCCCTCGTCGACCGGCAGGCCCGGCGCCCGACAGAACGGGCACTGGTCGCCCGCATCGTGGTCATCCGGCTTGCCCTCGCCGCGCAGATACGCCATCCGGTGCGGGGTGTAGAGCCGCTCCCATGCGTCGGACATGTCAGACCTGCACGCGGCTGACGATGGCCTCGACGATCTCGTCGATCGCCTCGGCAATGGGCACCGCATTCTTCTGCGTGCCGTCGCGGTAGCGGAAGGAGACGGCCCCCGCAGCAACGTCCTCGTCGCCGGCGATGAGCATGTAGGGCACTTTGTTGCGCTGCGCTGTGCGAATCTTCTTCTGCATACGGTCGTCGGACGTGTCGACCTCGACACGTACCCCTCGCGCCTTTAGCTGAGCCGCCACGTCGAACAGGTAGTCGTTGTGACCATCGGTGATGGGAATCGCGACGACCTGTACGGGCGCCAACCAGGGCGGGAACGCACCGGCGTAGTGCTCCAGCAGCACAGCGAAGAAGCGCTCGATGGACCCGAACAGTGCTCGGTGGATCATCACGGGACGCTGTCGCGTGCCATCGGCCGCCTGGTACTCGAGTCCGAATCGCTCCGGCAGGTTGAAGTCGACCTGGATCGTCGACATCTGCCAGGTCCGGCCGATCGCGTCCTTGGCCTGCACGGAGATCTTCGGCCCGTAGAAGGCGGCACCACCCTCGTCGAGGACGAGCTCGAGGTTCTGCTTGGCAGCGGCCTTCCGAAGCGTCTCGGTGGCCTCCTCCCAGACGTCATCGGTGCCCACGCTCTTGTTCGGGTCGCGCGTCGACAGCTCGAGGTAGAAATCATCGAGGCCGTAGTCACGGAGCAGATCCAGGGTGAACGTCAGCAGCGAGTCGAGCTCGTCGGCCATCTGCTCCTTGGCGCAGTAGATGTGCGCATCGTCCTGGGTGAAGCCACGTGCACGCGTCAGCCCCTGAACGACACCCGACTTCTCGTACCGGTAGACCGTGCCGAACTCGAACAGGCGCAGCGGCAACTCGCGGTACGAACGCCCGCGCGCATCGAAGATGAGGTTGTGCATCGGGCAGTTCATCGGCTTCAGGTAGTAGTCGACCCCCTGCTTGCGGACGTGCCCGTCGGCATCGACTTCCGCGTCGAGCTGCATCGGCGGGTACATGCCCTCGGCGTACCAGTCGAGGTGGCCGGACTTCTCGAACAGCGCGCCCTTGGTGATGTGCGGGCTGTTGACGAACTCGTAGCCCCCCTCCTCGTGCCGACGTCGGGAGTAGTCCTCCATCACGCGGCGGACGACGCCACCCTTGGGGTGGAAGACCGCCAGGCCGGAGCCGATCTCCTCGGGGAAGCTGAACAGGTCCATCTCGGCACCGAGCCGTCGATGATCGCGACGCTCGGCCTCCTCGAGGAAGGTCAGGTGCGCCTTGAGCTCGTCCTTGCTCGGCCACGCCGTGCCGTAGACGCGCTGCAGCTGCTCGTTCTTCTGGTCGCCGAGCCAGTAGGCCGCAGCGGTGCGCATGAGCTTGACGGCGTTCTGCGGGATGTAGCGGGTGTCGGGCACATGCGGCCCCCGGCACAGGTCGCCCCAGCAGCGGTCGCCTGTCTTCGCATCGACGTTGTCATAGATCGTGAGTTCGACGCCGCCGACCTCCATGACGTCGGCCCCGCCGTCGGAACCGATCAGCCGGAGCTTGTAGGGCTCGTTGGCGAGCTCGCGCACGGCGTCGTCCTCGGACACCACCCGGCGCTGGAACCGCTGACCCGACTTGATGATCGCGACCATGCGCTTCTCGAGGTCGACAAGGTCCTCTGGCGTGAACGGGGTCTCGACGTCGAAGTCGTAGTAGAAGCCGTCCTTGATCGGCGGGCCGATCCCCAGCTTCGCTTCGGGGAAGGCGCCCTGCACAGCCTGGGCGAGAACGTGAGCTGCGGAGTGCCGCAGCACGGCCAGGCCCTCAGGGGTGTCGACGGTCACGGGCTCGACGACGTCGGTCTCCGTCACGGGAGTGGCGAGATCGCGCAGTTCGCCGTTGATACGGGCCACCACGACCGACCGGTCGCCGCCCACCTTGTCGAAAGCGGTCGTGGCCACATCTCTCCTGTCATCGGTTCCGCAGTTGCCCCCTGCATGGAACTCGGCGGCGATTCCGGTGGGGATTCGCATTCGCGCCAGCCCCGGTCGAGAAGTCCACCGACCTCGGATATTAGTCGTCGTCACTTAGCCGATGTGGACGGGCCATCCTCTCGACCCGCTTCGACGCGTCGGAAGGTGTCCAATGGTCTGAGCGAACCAAACGGGAGGGTGACATGCGGAATTGGACGATATTCGGAGCAGTCCTCACGCTCGGCCTGACGACCATCGGGGTCGGAACCGCAACGGCGGTGAGCGATCTAGCGCAGCCAAAGGCAACGCGGACCGTGTGCGTTCCCGCAAAGAACGCGGAGTGCCCCGGAGCGGACCTGTCCGGAATGAATCTCGTGGGCGTGAGCCTGAAGGGCGCGAATCTCGCCGGCGCGGACCTGTCAGGCGCCAACCTGACCGGTGCCGACCTGACGCACACTGACTTGGTCGGTGCCAACCTGACCGGCGCGACGCTCGACAAGGCGATTATGTCGTCAGTCGACCTATCCGGAGCGGACCTCACGGGCGCGCACCTGCGCAAGGCCTGGCTGCAGGCCAGCGACCTGTCCTGGGCGAACGTGATGAACGCCGACTTCACCGACGCCGTACTCAAGGGTGCTTACCTCGGGAACTCGAATGTTGCGAGCAGCGACCTGCGCGATGCCGACCTCTTCGGCGCTGACTTCACCGGCGCTGACCTCAATACGGCCACCACCGACGCAGACACGGTATGCCCGAACGGTCAACCTGGTCCGTGCACGACGGAGGAGGGTGCAGGCCCGAAACCGCGACCGAACCCGTGGGTCGTCAGCGGCTGCACCATCGAGATGCCGACAAGTTGTCCCAACACGGACTTCACCAAGGCAGACCTGGCCGGTGCCGAGGTCGAGAACTCGCTGTTCGACCACAGCAACTTCACTGAGGCGAATCTGTTCGGCGCCAACCTTCGTAACGTTGGATTGGTTAGCGCGACCTTGGACAGGGCTGACCTGACTCGGGCGGTCCTCTACGGGGTCACAGCGCACGGCGCCTCCTTCAGGGGCGCCCAACTGGTGGACGCCAACCTGAGACAGGCCGACCTCCTCGGCGTCAGTTTCCATGACGCGAACCTGCAGTTCGCCGACCTGCACGGGGCGCAGATCTCTCACGCGAACTTCAGGGGCGCCGACCTCAGCCGTGCAATCTGGACTGACGGGCGAACCTGCGCCATTGGCTCCATCGGTCGGTGCATGTAGACGATGTCACGCGCTGCCGGGCGATCCACG